>NZ_JADYXC010000060.1:0-1433 GCF_015864505.1 Pseudoalteromonas sp. SWYJ118
TAACACCATTCAGTTAAGCATGTTTTGACTTAATGGTGTACCGAGTTTTTGAAATTCGAACGGTCCTACTTTTGGGCCGTTTTCTTTTTTCTGGAAGAATATAACGTTTCACTCGTTCTCGCATTGCCCTTAATTTCTTTGGAATTGAACCTGGCGAAGCGATGGCACACCAGAGTATTTCATCCTGTATATCCCGCAAAGCCATGACAAAACTAATTCTCAGCGGGGAGACTTTAGCCTCTTTGGCTATTCGACTTATCTCTACTCGAATTAAATTGTAGGCTAGCAATATACCCCATAGCTCTTGATTGACTCCATCCACAGTCTGACTACGCAAAAGAATACTATCCTCAAGCATCTGGTGTTTTATTTCTCCATAGCTATTTTCAATTTCCCAGCGCTCGAAATAGACATCAAGAATGGCCTGTGCACCAAAAGCCTGTTTATCATCCAAAGAGCACAGCAGACCTTTTATTTTTCCAGGCCCTATTGGCTCAGGATAAAGAACCAGTCTGGCCTGCCAGCACTCAGGAAGCGAAGGGTCTTGTTTTCTGGCATGCGCAGATACACTCATCTCTACTTTGAAGTCATGCTCAGAGTAAGATTCAATGATGGTGTATTGCGTGTTGCTTTTAATCGGGACCATCCAGTGCGACTGTGGGTGTTGCTTACGCCAATTAATCAGTAGCTCAGCGCTGAGATAACATCGGTCAAAAATAGTTAGACTGTTATCACTTACATGACCAAATAGCTGCTTTGCGTAGTTCACCTCACCTTGATAACTGGGCCCGAAGGCAACGTGGTGTATCAACCGGCTACGCAAGGAGCTTAAGGCGCATAGGCGTACAATAGGATATTCTGTATGACGGTTTTTACTGTGCTTAATATAGTGAAAGTGCTCAGCAAGAGCAGGTGTATCGGGTGCACGAAATTGCGTTCCATCGACAGAAAATAACCGGAGTCCATACCACGTATCATCAGCATCTTCTTCTTGTGTCCAATGGGCTGCACATAGGTGAAATAAGGCTTGGAGGGGGTCGCTACTCAGGCGCTGTCTCGCTTGAGGAATAGCACTTGGAGCAACCGTATCGCCCAGGGTATCAGTGAGTGTTAAATCTAACTTCTCAACAACGTCACTAATAGAGCGGTCGCGAAAAAGACCCATTGCAATGATAAGCCAGACGACAAGCTCAGCAGGTAACTTTCGTTTGCGAATACTTGCTTTATCGGTCTGCTCGAGCACATTAGAAATCCACTCAAGAGGGATATGTTTCTGAAATGTAGATAAAGAGTCAGGAGTGGCGAATATATCCGTATCAAGTAACCAATGACTAAGCATAAAAATACCCTCATAATCAAAAGATGATAAGGGTATTGTGAAGCAACCAAAAGATCGGTCAACCGATCAAAAATACCTTAACTGATCGGTGTTA
>NZ_JADYXC010000061.1:0-1257 GCF_015864505.1 Pseudoalteromonas sp. SWYJ118
CTGTATTTATATTTATTCCAAAACATTAACCGCGGGGTTGAAAATGTATCTGCATCGCCGTACACCTCTTCGCGTATTTCGAGTGGCCACTCTGGATGATTTTTGTGCTCTTTAGCCCATGAGTATTTAGCAACATCAACCTCTACTTGTGGTGAGCTTTGCGGTGAGGGCTCTGAGCAACCGCCTAACAATAAGCTAAAGCAAACGCTGAGGGCGCAAAGCACGTTGTGATTTTTTAAAAACGCCATTAAAACTATCCTTTTACTACATGCACTTATTTACGAGGTAATATAAATAAGTGCACTCATTAAAACTTGTGTTATTGAGTCAAAGTACTCGTACTTACTCTTCTGCTATTTCTGCCACTTCAATCGAGAGTGTTAAATTACTGATAAGTAAACGGTGTATTTGTGCTACTGGAATTTTTTAAATTATCAACAAACTCTTTAGCCCATCCATTAGGGTTATTATTAGCAATGAGGCCAATGGACTCCTTTGGCGGGATAATAATAGGCCGTTGATTATTAGCCGTGTAGGCATGAAATGGCTGGCGCGTCTCTAGTGATTCATTGTTTATCGACGATAAAATACCAGCTTTATTTGTTTTTAATACAGTAGGCTTTTTTACATCATAAACAGCCGACTTAGACTGTTCAGCCACCACAAATCTATTTGCTATCGGTGTTAATTTGCCCACCGGTTTGTTATTCTCGACATATCCAGTTAGTAAATACACCAGTGGGCTTGCAGATCCTTTGCTTAGTTCATCCATATTAACTTCCTTGCATTGCCGAATTAGTAATTGCTATAGGATATATTGAGCCCATACCCCAAATATTATTCTCTTGCTCTAATGCTTCTGATTGTTCGCCTGTCACTATGTTTATTGTTCTTGTAATACGCTCGGAAAGGAACCACCCTTTCTCATTACGCTCAGGTAAATTGCGATTGGTATATTCCAGTTGATAATCTTCTTTATCAGAGAAAATAACGCCATTACCTTCCCCTATTTCTGAGTTCTTTATTTCCGGATTAGCAATATTCACCCAGTGAAAATGTGCTTTTGGTCTAACATGCGTCATAAACGCTAAATATTTGCCATCGGGTGAAATACGGTGGTTCTTCATTTCCCATTTACGTGGAAAATCAAAATTAACTTTGCGTACTATTTCACCATTAAACTTATGTATCCAAAAGCCATCGTGCTTTATCGCTAAAAACTCTTTATCACCAGGCAGTAAAAAAGCAGCGCCGCTA
>NZ_JADYXC010000062.1:0-1218 GCF_015864505.1 Pseudoalteromonas sp. SWYJ118
CTTATGGCTATAGCAAGAAAACGTCAAGTAAGTTTGGTTGATACAAAATACTACCATTGTATTTCGCGTTGCGTGCGACGTGCATTTTTATGTGGGGAAGACCGTTTTACTGGTCAATCTTTCGAGCATCGACGAGGGTGGGTTGAAGATAAGCTGCTTGAGTTAGCTAAAGTATTTTGTATTGATGTATGTGCTTATGCCGTAATGAGTAATCACACCCATTTAGTATTGTATGTTGATGATAAAAAAGCGAATAGGCTAAATGATAAAGCGATTGTTATTCGTTGGCATAAGCTTTGTAAAGGCACATTGTTAACGCAAAAATATGTACAAGGTGAAAAGCTAAGTAAAGTTGAACTCATCTTTTTCAATCAAACGGTTAAACAATACCGTGAACGTCTAGCAAGTATTAGCTGGTTTATGCGTTTGTTAAATGAAGACATTGCGCGCAGAGCAAATAAAGAAGATAACTGCACAGGGAGGTTCTGGGAGGGAAGATTCAAATCGCAAGCATTACTAGATGAAGCAGCACTTGCGGCCTGCATGGCGTATGTTGATTTAAACCCCATCAGAGCAAACATGGCAGAAACGCCCGAAGAATCAGATCATACAAGTGTCCAACAACGCATAACACACGCAGAAGAAAGTAAACAACCAAAACAGTTACTACGTTTTGCTGGTATGCCTCGTCAGATTATGCCCAAAGGGCTGCCGTTTGAGCTTAAGTCGTACCTTGAACTTGTTGAGTTAACAGGGCGAATAATACGAGAGGATAAACGCGGGCACATTGATAATATGAACCTTCCTTTGCTAGAAAGACTTAATATATCCCCCGAAAACTGGTTAAAACTCACCACACAATTTACGCGCGTATTTCATGGTGCAGTAGGTAGGCCCACTTCACAAGCAAGTTACTGTGAAAATTTAAAGCGTAAACGGCGCTCAAATATCAGTAATTGCGAAAAGCTACTCGCATAAAACGTAAGCTAATCAGTAAAACTATTCAGTAATAAATCACAACTGCATTATGCAGTTATTTTCATGCGTGTAATTTAGTTGGTTTGTGCAAAAAGCAAGCAGGATGTCTTATTGCAATCGCAAGAAAGCGTCAAGTAAGTTTGGTTGATACAAAGTACTATCACTGTATTTCACGCTGTGTTCGTCGCGCATTTTTATGTGGAGAAGACCGTTTTACTGGTCAATCTTACGAGCATCGAC
>NZ_JADYXC010000063.1:0-1218 GCF_015864505.1 Pseudoalteromonas sp. SWYJ118
CAGGGTAAGATTACGTAAGCTCAATAAATAAGCTGTAAAACTTTATCTGCATAATCAGTATCGAGTGCAGCTTTGAAACGCTTAGCTTTCAGACCTTTTTTACAGCTTTTTTCAAGTTTCAATAAATTGAGAACAAGGTGCCTAATTACGGACATGTTTTCAGCTGCGTTTGAACGCCTAACACGACTCAAGTCTTCATTAAAACTGACATCAAGTACCCAGTGTAGCTGATTCTCAATGCTCCAATGCTTTCTAACCGCGTTCCCGAATGTTTTTGCGTCAGCTTCTATAGAGCAGATGAAATAACGGATTTCTTTACTTATTTTTCCATCTACATGTCGCTCTGATTCAGCCATCCCCACACTTACCAATCCATCCCATTGCGAAGTTAAATCATTAATGCTTGTCAGAACATCTGTTATCCAATACCGACGAACCTCAATCCTGCCGTGCCCACTATCAACTTCTTCGTGATAAGCATGCTCTACATTTTTAAATTTGTCGCTTTGACAAATCTCAAAAAAATCCTTAATGGACTGGTGTAAATGTCCTTGGTTACCTTTAACTGCAATAACATAATCGGCTTCTTTGTGACGTATTTTTTTAGTAATCGCTTTTTGACATCCCATCGCATCGATCGTGATGATGCTGCCTTTAATATCTAGTAAATCAAGCAATGCGGGAATTGCGGTTATCTCATTTGATTTTTCTGCGGTTTTAACTTGCCCTAATACAACACCATTGTTCGCTGCAAATGCGCTAACCATGTGGATTGCACTTTTCTTTGATTTCTTATCATAAGAGCCGCGAACTGTTTTTCCGTCGATAGCAATAACTTCGCCGTGTGTTTCTTCCTGTGCTGATTTCATCCAGTTAATGAAGCAACTTTGTATCGTTTGGGGCTCTAACGAAGAGACTACTCGTGCAATGGTGTCATGAACAGGAATGCCATTTTCAAACGAGCCATACTTTTTTAACAACTCAATCTTGTTATGCGCCACTTCTTCAATTGACTCCCAGCCATCGGCGCCACAGATAACGCCAACAACGAGTGTTAGAAGGATATCGTGAAGCTTATGCTCTACTTTTGATTGTTGGCGATGATCAGGGATTGGTGAAAAATGTTCATTAAAGGCAGATAACATTTGAGACTCCTATGAATTAGAAGCGTATTTGATCACACTTGGCTCAAAATGGAAAGTTCATGATCTTGCCCTG
>NZ_JADYXC010000064.1:0-986 GCF_015864505.1 Pseudoalteromonas sp. SWYJ118
AAACTCCCACTTTATATTCTGCATAAAATACAGTAATCGATTGAACCAAAATAGGAACTCAGCTATGGTTTGTTTATCAATAAAAATAAATAAAAAAACGAGTTAATCTACAGGCTCGTTAGTTGCCTATGGAGTTTCAGTTGCACTTTGATGAATTAAAATCGATTATCGATACTGAAAATGCCCAAGAATTAAGTCTTACTTCTAATTCTTGGGAAATCATTAAAAACTCTAATTCCGAAGTGAATAATTGGTTATCTGAAGATCAATTCAGTCTCATTTTTTCAGGTGTTTCTGAATCTAAATATGGCGAAACAGTGTTTGTATTTGAGACCTTTGAACGTAAATATAAACACTCAGGTTTAACTAAAAGGTTATGCGAACAGCTAAATTTAAAATGGTCTAAATTTGATAAATTCCAAAGCTCTACTGAAATTTTAGATTTCTATATGGTCCCCAAAAGTTTAAATTGGGTTCTGTACGCTAACAGAGACTTTTGGCAATTCGCAAAAGGCAACTAACAAGTTGCACAAGCAGGACAAAATACAGTTGGTTTTTTGCTCGTGCCTCGCTTATTTTAACCAACTATATTTTGCCTCTTAGCAAGGCGTTGAGGCTGTAGAATTACTCTTTTTAGGAACGTATCCAACTATTCTTGGTTGGTTGCTTTTTAACCTTGAATCCATCTGTTCGCTGTGATCTAATAGATATTATTCACCCACGGTAAACTGTTATGGCTAACTACAAGCCTGACTTATCCTGTCAAAATAAATTCATTCCTATCAATTTCGCTGAGCAAATTCTGCCTGGCACTTTTGAGTATGCCCTTTGTTATATTGTCGAAAATAAACTCGATTTATCGGGGTTTGACGCGTGGTACAACAATGACAAAACGGGCGCGGCGGCGTATCCACCTTCGGTAATGCTAAAGATTATTTTACTGGGCTATGCACATGGTTTGATCAGTAGCCGTCGAATTGCTAAAG
>NZ_JADYXC010000065.1:0-850 GCF_015864505.1 Pseudoalteromonas sp. SWYJ118
CCCAATTAGCGTGCTGTGTAACGTATTCAATGTGCATCGTAGCAGCTATAAATATTGGGCTATACGGGATACAACGCCGACGTCAGAGCAAGTAAGGCTAGAGGCTGAAGTTAAAGCAATACATGCAATGAGCGGTGGCTCAGCTGGGGCGCGGACAATCGCGGCAATAGCAACGAACAATGATTTTGAATTGAGTCGTTATCGTGCTGCTAAGCTAATGGTTAAATTAAAGCTTGAAAGCTGCCAAGTACCTCAACATTCATATAAACGCGGCGGTAATGAACACCTTGAAATTCCAAACCTGCTTGATAGACAATTTGATGTTGTTGAGCCAGATACCGTATGGTGCGGTGATGTGACGTATATTTGGGTAGGTAATCGCTGGGCTTATTTAGCCGTTGTTATTGATTTATTTGCACGTAAAGTAGTTGGCTGGGCCATGTCGTTGTCGCCAGATACTAATTTAACGCTAAAAGCGCTTGAACTCGCGTATGAAAGCAGAGGAAAACCGACAGGACTGATGTTTCATTCAGACCAGGGTAGTCATTATACAAGTTTAAAATATCGCCAACGTTTATGGCGCTATAAAATCAAACAAAGTATGAGTAGGCGTGGAAACTGTTGGGATAATGCACCAATGGAGCGATTTTTTAGAAGCTTTAAAACGGAATGGATGCCAAAGGTTGGATATGGAAATTTTATAGATGCTAAATATAGCGTTAGTGATTATATCAACGGATATTACAACAACGTTAGGCCGCATCATTATAATGCCGGTTTAGCGCCAAATGAATCTGAGGTTAGATATCAAGATTCTAAAACTGTGGCCAAATTTTATTGACCACTACAA
>NZ_JADYXC010000066.1:0-834 GCF_015864505.1 Pseudoalteromonas sp. SWYJ118
TAGCAATTATTGATAACGCGATTGCAAACATCGACTCACAACGAGCGAGCTTAGGTGCGGTTCAAAATCGTTTTGACCACACAATAAGTAACTTAGCGAACATATCAGAGAACGTATCTGCATCACGCAGCCGTATTCAAGATACTGACTTTGCAACAGAAACTGCTGAGATGACTAAAAACCAGATATTGCAACAAGCAGGTACATCAATCTTGTCGCAAGCAAATCAGTTACCGCAAACTGCACTTAGCCTATTAGGCTAACAGTAATAAGGTAATAGCTACTTCTCTATTTTAGCTAATACTTATAATAATTTTAAAAGGAGATGACTTTGGTCATCTCCTTTTTATTTGGTTTTGATATTGCACCAATCGGCTCAATATGAGCTTTATTTAACGACAGATGATTGTATTGTAACAAGGCTAAATATTTCGTTACTTAATTGTTTTCGGCAATTCCCCTACTATTGTTCTACACCCGTGTAGTTGCAATAAGAAGTCTTAAAAGCAGTTCGTGTCATAGTTAACCCCTAGTAACAAACTAATCAACAAGTTATAAATTTATTAACATGAATTTGTAATTATTTATAAATAAAAGCTAAAGGTATTTTACTCCCTGCCGTTAACTTAATCAGTAAGGGGCTTGTACATAAATTTGTTACGGCTCTTGGTTAAATAAAAACAGTACTTTTACGAAAGTAATCAGGAGTTTTATTATGATTTCAGTAAACACAAATGTATCTTCATTAAACGCACAACGTAACCTATCTCAATCAGGTTCTGATTTAGCGACATCAATGGAGCGTTTATCATCGGGTATGCGTATTAACAGCGC
>NZ_JADYXC010000067.1:0-805 GCF_015864505.1 Pseudoalteromonas sp. SWYJ118
CATAAAACGCGTTTGGCGTTGTATGGTTAAGCCTCACGGGTAATTAGTACAAGTTAGCTTAATGGCTCACACCACTTCCACATCTTGCCTATCAACGTTGTAGTCTTCAACGGCCCTTCAGAGACTTTAAAAGTCTAGTGAGAACTCATCTCGAGGCCTGCTTCGCGCTTAGATGCTTTCAGCGCTTATCAGTTCCGAACGTAGCTACCGGGCAATGCCATTGGCATGACAACCCGAACACCAGCGGTTCGTTCACTCCGGTCCTCTCGTACTAGGAGCAACCCCTCTCAATTCTCAAACGCCCACGGCAGATAGGGACCGAACTGTCTCACGACGTTCTAAACCCAGCTCGCGTACCACTTTAAATGGCGAACAGCCATACCCTTGGGACCGACTTCAGCCCCAGGATGTGATGAGCCGACATCGAGGTGCCAAACACCGCCGTCGATATGAACTCTTGGGCGGTATCAGCCTGTTATCCCCGGAGTACCTTTTATCCGTTGAGCGATGGCCCTTCCATTCAGAACCACCGGATCACTATGACCTACTTTCGTACCTGCTCGACGTGTCTGTCTCGCAGTTAAGCTGGCTTCTACCATTACACTAACCGTACGATGTCCGACCGTACTTAGCCAACCTTCGTGCTCCTCCGTTACTCTTTAGGAGGAGACCGCCCCAGTCAAACTACCCACCAGGCACTGTCCGTAACCCCGATTCAGGGGCCAACGTTAGAACATCAAAACTACAAGGGTGGTATTTCAAGGTTGACTCCACAACAACTAGCGTCGCTGCTTCAAAGTCTCCC
>NZ_JADYXC010000068.1:0-619 GCF_015864505.1 Pseudoalteromonas sp. SWYJ118
CTGGGTTATGCTCATGGTTTAATTAGTAGCCGCCGAATTGCTAAAGCGTGTGAGACGAACATTTTATTTATGAGTGTGTCGGGTGATATCCAGCCGCATTACACATCTATAGCGGGATTCGAGGCCAAAATGCATGAACAGATTGAGCCGCTTTTTACGCAAGTACTGATGATATGTGATGAGGAAGGCTTGATAGGCCGCAACATGTTTGCCATTGATGGATGTAAATTAAAGTCCAATGCGAGTAAAGAGTGGAGCGGCACATTCGATGAGTTAGGTCGAAAAAAAGCAAAACTAGAACGCGCAAGCAAACGTATTATTGAACGCCACCAATCACAAGATGGACTGAGTGAAGAGTTAATAACTCAGGATTTAAAACAAAAAGAGAAGCTGGATAAAAGTGCAGATAAAATCACCGAGTTCTTAGCCACTCACAAAGAAAAAACAGGCAGTAAAGGCAAGCCAGTTAAAAGTAATATTACCGACCCCGACAGCGCGAAAATGACGACCTCAAAAGGGACAATTCAAGGCTACAACGGCATCGCGATTAATGACGATAAACACCAAATCATCCTGCAAGCTCAAGCGTGGGGCTCAGTGGGTGAGCAACAAACCCTAC
>NZ_JADYXC010000069.1:0-593 GCF_015864505.1 Pseudoalteromonas sp. SWYJ118
CCCGTACTCAGAGCAGATAACGTACGTGACAGATCGCCCTGGTCACGATAGACGTTATGCTATTGACTCGTCAAAAATGAGTACAGAGCTAAACTGGACACCAATAGAAACCTTTGAAACAGGCCTACGTAAAACGGTTCAGTGGTATTTAGATAATCAAACGTGGTGTCAAAACGTACAAGATGGTTCATATCAGCGTGAGCGTCTGGGCGAAATAAATATGACAGCTAAAGGAAAGTAGCATGAAAGGAATTATCCTTGCTGGAGGCTCCGGCACTCGGCTTTATCCTATAACGATGGGCGTATCTAAACAGTTACTCCCAATTTATGATAAACCAATGATTTACTATCCGCTTTCTGTATTAATGTTAGCGGGAATACGTGAAATCTTAATTATTACTACACCTGAAGATCAAGCGTCATTTAAACGATTGTTAGGTGATGGCTCACGCTTTGGTGTTGAGCTTAGTTACACAATACAACCAAGTCCTGATGGTTTGGCTCAAGCGTTTATTTTAGGTGAAGAGTTTATTGGCTCTGACGACGTTTGCTTATTGTTAGGCGATAATATTTTTTATGGGCAAGGGTTCTCA
>NZ_JADYXC010000007.1:0-184494 GCF_015864505.1 Pseudoalteromonas sp. SWYJ118
TGTTTCAAAGGTTTCTATTGGTGTCCAGTTTAGCTCTGTACTCATTTTTGACGAGTCAATAGCATAACGTCTATCGTGACCAGGGCGATCTGTCACGTACGTTATCTGCTCTGAGTACGGGGAGTCCTTAGGCACTAAAGTATCTAAAATACTGCAAATACTTTTAACAACTTCGATGTTTTGCTTTTCGTTATGACCACCAATATTATAGGTTTCACCAATTTTACCTTCAGTTACTACCTTATATAAAGCTCGAGCATGGTCCTCAACGAATAACCAATCTCTAATCTGATCACCTTTACCATAAATAGGTAAGTCTTTACCTTCTAGCGCATTAAGTATTACTAAAGGTATTAACTTTTCAGGAAAGTGGTATGGCCCATAATTGTTCGAACAATTAGTTACGATAGTAGGTAATCCATACGTGCGCAGCCATGCTCGAACTAAATGATCACTCGATGCTTTACTTGCAGAATAAGGGCTACTTGGTGAATAAGATGTTTGTTCAGTAAACAAAGGTAGCTCTTTACCCAAGGCATTACCTTCTTGCTCATCTGGGTGTGGAAGGTCGCCGTAAACTTCGTCAGTTGAAATATGATGAAACCTAAACGATTTTTTATCATCGTCATTTAATGTATTCCAGTATTCACGAGCCGCTTCTAATAGATTATAAGTGCCTACAATATTAGTTTGTATAAATTCGGCCGGTCCAGTAATTGAACGATCAACATGACTTTCAGCAGCTAAATGCATTATTGCGTTGGGTTTATGTTCTTTGAATACACGGTCTAGGGCTACACGATCACAAATATCAACTTGCTCAAATGTGTAGCGGTCATTATTAGCAACCGAATTTAATGATTCTAAATTACCAGCATAAGTTAACTTATCGAGATTAATGACTGAATCATTAGTGTTTTCTATAATATGGCGAATTACAGCAGAGCCTATAAAGCCCGCACCGCCACTTACTAGTATCTTCATTTTAATATTTTAGCAACCTTTAATTGAATATGTAAAAATAATGGCCAACTTAATCTACTCTATACAAATAAAATTTCTGAGGTAAACAAGATGCCTTTGGTGTTAATTTAAAATTTTCTGGTTTTTACCGCATGACTTATCTTTATCGAATAAATAACATAAACTACTTTCGCAGAAACATAGCCATAAACAACTAGCAATATTGGTATTTAAAACTTGTGTATGTACAACCTGAAAAGATACTTCAAACTAAGAAGTCACTCCAGCTAAAATTTTTATAATCTATTTATAATCGTATGCGAATGTAACTCAAACTATAATAAACTAGAATTTCACCGTTTATGCTAAACGGAAATCATTTGAGTCTAATAAGTAATGGAGCAAACCCTTTAGTTATTACTAAACGATTACAGACTGCCTCGTATTAACATAGTGATTTAATCGCACTAACATACTTTCTAACAATTGGCTTTAAAGATAACTGACTAACCATATCTTTTAAAATAAATGCCTCTGCCTTTAAATATTCTTCAGATTCAATAGCTTTAACTAAAGCATGACTATCGCCCACAGGGTATATGATACACTGTTGATTTGTTATTCTTAAAGTATCATCGTTATAACTTACGCCTAAAATTTCTGCTGGCCCTGTTTGACAATTAGAAGTAATAACCGGAACTCCTAGACCTAACGCTTCTATTAGGCAATTAGGATAGCCTTCAAACTCGGAGGCTAAAAGTAACGCTTTTGCATTTTTTATGTAGGGGTAAGGGTTCGATAAACGTCCTAAAAAGTAGACCCTTTCATCCACTCCCAGTTGTGAAGCTAATTTCTTTAAATTAGTTTTTTCTTCACCATCACCGAGAACTATTAATTTATGCTCCCCTTTAGCCTTTGAGATAGCCATTATTAGTTGATCAACTCTTTTTGAGGCTGTCAACCTTCCTACATATATAAAGTACTGACTAGCTGGTAACTGCACATTTTCATTTGATAAACTTAAATATGCTTCAAAGTCATGAGGATTATGAATTAAACAAACTGTAGGTTTTTGAAATAACGCCTGTGCCAAATCAAACATTTTAGATGAAATGCATACGATCATACCTGCTTTTCTGTAAATGTATTTTGCTATTTTAGAGCCAAGGTTCGTTGAGTTTATTTCTGAAATACTATGTATAACAACTTGGGTTTTAAAAGAAAAAAAAGTAGAGAAAAATATTGATAAAATACTTGGGAAAAATAAGTGAGACTGCACAACTTGAGGCTTTAACTTAAAAATTATATGTAACATTTTAAAAAATGCTGTGAATCTCCAAAATACAGATTCAGTATCCTTCAAATGAAAAATATGAATATCCAACTCTTGAAATTTAGCTAACTCCATAGAAAGCGTATTAACAACAACTTCGGCTCCCCCACCAAACTTCGAATTAGTAACAATTAATACCCTCATTTGCAATCAACTCCAGAATAAATACCTTGGTATTTTTCCATCATTATATCAAAATCAAACCTCTGATTAACTTGCTGAAACTGCTTAGTAGCAATAAAAACTCTCAACTCTTTCTTTTCAAAAATATTCTCTAATAGAGTGCACAGTTCATCTTCATCAGCGAACAAAACATCGTTTTGGATTTCCTGAGATACAATTAACCTATGTGCAGGAATATTTGAAATTAAAAATGGTAGCTGCAGTGCATTGGCTTCTAAAACCGAGATAGGCAAACCCTCCTCTCTTGATAAGGATAAAAACAAGTCTGCCTCCCTCAATACCGAGTTCACATCCTCAACCTTACCTAGAAAGTTTATTTTAAAATACATTCCAGTTAAAGATTCAACTTGTAACTTTAGCTGCTCACTTTCTATGGCACCTGCAATATTCAATTCAATCACTGCGCCTTTTAAAACTTTTGATTTATCAATTGATTCTTTCAATTTCAGAAGTTTATCATAACCTTTTCTAAACTTGACATTACCAACACAAGCTATTTTCAATTTATTTTTTTCTAAGTCAAAATGTTTTTTAGGTGCTAAATCTTTAAAACTAATACCATTTTCTATCACATGGTACTTTTTCCCAAATGCGTTCTCAAATTTATCAATATCTTGTCTTGAAACTCCAATAATTTCGTCAGCATATCTATTAATCAAAAACTGATGAACTCGACCAATCAATTTATTTTTAATACTCCCTCCATAGTAAAATGAATAGCTGTTATGTATAACAACAATATACTTCCCTTTTTTATTAACCTGCTTGAATAAAAATAACAAACCGAGAATTATATCAGCTCCTTTGAGTTGAGACTGTATACAGTCTGAGTTTGATTGTTTTATAGCTGCTGGTAGTCTGATTAACGCACAAATTAGCGCAGATAAACCAAAATATGAGGTTGTAATATATTTAAAATTGCGACTAGACCAAAAACTATCTTGACTATTATTATGTTTCCACAACAACATTACTTCGTTCTCAAATTGGCTTGAATCTATCATACGACGTAGTAATATTTCTGCACCACCAACACCGTCTGAATTTAAAATATGCAAAATTTTCAAGGTTAACCTCTAAAGTTATTTACTATCGCAGTAAAAATGTTTCTACAGGTAATAACATACTTGTAAAAACAGGAGTGCTTTAAACTCAAGTATAACCCTCGATAAAACATTGACGTACCCAATAAAGATAAAACCAACCAATAGGGAATCGGCTGTCTCCTATTAGCAAGGTCATTAAAAAGCCATATGTGAAAATTTCCATCATATAAACTTATATGCTTTTGCAAAAATTGAATCGCTCCCTTAGATGCATTTGATCGAGTAGTAATACTTTCTCGGTTTGGGTTTACATCAACAAAATAGAGCTTATTGCTTAACTTTAGTGAACTTTTCCCAGTTGTTTTTAAAATCCTTAACCAACAGTCGTAATCCTGCCATGCATTTAAAGTTTCATCGAACATTACTGCTTTGAGCGTTTCTATTCGAGTAAAAATTTGATTACCAACAGAGTTCATTTTTATAAGATCTTTCTCAGTAATTGTAAAAGACTTACCTGTCAGATTATTTTCTACCTCCCCGATAAAATCATAACTACCGCATATAAAAGAGAAATCGTCAGACCAGTTTTTCATATAGACTTCTATACAATCTGATTTCATTACATCGTCATCATCTAAACCCGTTATAAAATCTCCTTTTGCAAGATCTATTGCTCGATTTCTGGCATTGCAGGCACCTAAAGCTTTTTCATTAAAAGTGTAAATTAATCTACTATCTTCTTTTGATACAGACTCTAATAGAGAAATTGACTTTTCACATAAGCCATCAAGCACTACTATTACTTCAATATTTATATAAGTTTGATCTAAAACCGAACCAAGTGATCTACTTAGATCATTGGGTCGATAATGGGAAGGTATATACACACTTACTAAAGGCCTATTGTTAAACACGCTTATCACCGATATTAAATACAAATGGAACTACAAAAAACAAAATCCAATAAGGGTACACCCACATTTCATTGGATATTGACAGAAAACAAAAAATTATTATCAAATACCTATTAGCTCTTTCTTGAGTATTAAATAACATATATGTAAAACCAGAAACAATAAGTGTAAATAACACTATTCCGTGATCGACTAATATAGCTAGCCACCCATTATGAGGTTGAACATAACGCATACTTAACTCGAGTAGACTTCTTACTCCAGTTATTCCATATCCCAGTATCGGCCTTTCGTAGAATCCATCTAAAGCTAAACGCCACATAACTAACCGTTGAGAAAATGTTGACAAGTGCTCGAAAAGAGAGAAGGCGATAACAGCGCCGAATAATATAAAAGTAACAAAACCTATGTTGAAAATTATTTTAATTTTCAGCTTGATAAATATTAACCTTATCACTAAAAAACTACTGATTAATAAAACAGTTTTTGAACCTGAGGCAAAAAGGGTAACTAAACAGACCAATAATAGAACTCTGTTAAAAACAGTTTTTTTTATACTAACAATAATATAAATACTAAAAACCATTAGTAGAGAGGTATAGTTTGGATCGTGTGCATAACCTGATGGCCTTACACCTAGTAATGATAACTTATCTTCGAACGCTTCACCGGAAGAGCCTGTCGATACAAATGGTAAATTGCCAGTTACAGCTTGATATAAGCATGAAAGAGACAAAAACAAACTAGATAAAAGAACTGAGTTTATTAATACTTTACCATTTAAATATTTTCTATTTAGAAAAAAATAAATAGCTATTAGAAAATTATATATATACAAAATAATTACATTTTTATATACGGCAGCATTCTTATCAAGAGCGGAAAATTGCCAAGCAATTTGATCTTGAAGCATTATAAGTATAAATAATAATGTCAGTAAAATAGCGCGAGTTGGTACGACCCAATCATCAAACTTTATTTTTACCAGCAAAGCAAGAATTAAACTCGAAATAAAAAACGGAAAAACTAAAAACCGAATATCAAAACCAAGCGAAAATGTTCGGTTATAAATCGAGAAAATTAAAATGCTTATAAATATTGCGCTTAGAGATCTATTTAAGCCTAATTTATTTTTTTTAACGGCTTCATGAAGCTGCATTTATTGATCTAACCCTGCATGTTGTTAGCGGCCCATACCAAAAATTACTGTTTTAATTGTAAGCATAAGTATTTTTAAATCTAATATCGTAGAATGGTGCTTAATATAATGAATGTCGTATTTATGCTTCCAAATAGCGTCTTCCAGTGACGCGCCATATGGGTACCTAACCTGTGCCAAGCCTGTGACACCAGGCTTTACTGCATGGCGGAAACGATAATATGGAATTTCCATTTCAAGGTCTTTAATAAAGATCTCTCGCTCAGGCCTTGGGCCAACTATTGACATACTTCCCTGTAGAACATTTATTAGCTGAGGTATTTCATCAATACGTGTTTTTCGAATGAATTTTCCTACTTTTGTGATTCTTACGTCATTTTCACTAGCCCATTGAGCACCATTTTTTTCAGCATCACTACGCATAGACCTAAATTTATAAACTTTAAACTCTTCATTATATTGGCCTGTTCTTTTTTGTTTATATAAAATAGGGCCTGGGCTTTCTAATTTAATAAGTAAAGCAGCCATTAATGAAAGCGGTAACGTTATAAAGAGTAAGAATATAGAACTAACTACATCTAAAACTCTTTTGGTTATTTGAGTTCTTTTATTCGATAAAATTGAAAATGCTTTTTGATGTAAAAAGTAACTACTGTGCAACAAATGTACTTCTGTGTACTTTAACCTACCGTCTAAATAACTGACTAATGGTTCTACCCATGCACCACTCTCAGTTGCCCTTACTAGAAAGTCTCGTTGCTTATCTGTTAACTGCGCACTTCTGTAATGGCATATAACTTTTTCAGTAAAGTCGACTATTGAGAAGTCATTAATTACAAGCTCAAATGAATGTGCATTAATAATTTCTACAATATTAGAAACACACTCATCTGGGCAAAATACATATATTTTATTTTGCTTTAGTGCTTCTTTTTTTGATTTAAAACTCTTAGTAAACAATTAAAAATTCCAATTTGTCTAATGCGTCAATAAATATCTTGTTACTTATGATTCAAAGTTTAATCATCTAAAGTAATGTTTATTTAAAATTTATTTATAGTTTTAACCTAATCTGAATTATTTTATAGGTTTACTATTTCCCTGTTTAATAAAATATCTCACTAAGACAAAGACACAGCTAATAAAAAAACCTAATATAACCCCTACCAAACAAATCAAAGCTCTTTTCGGTTTAAACTTTTTCTCTGGCACTATAGCTGGATCAATTGTTTTGAAAACATATTCATCTCGTACATTAGCGAACATAATAGTTTTTGTTTGCTCTTCTACTAATTTATAAAGTACAGCACGAATATCAGCAATTTTGGTTTGTTGTATTTGTGACATTAAGAAACTAGTACTTTTATTTGCTTCGACTACATCGCGCTGTTTCATAGTTGAGTTTATTTCTTGTATTAGCCAATTTACCCATTGCTCTGCAATATATGGTGATACATGCTCTACTGAAATAGTCACCATACCATTTTCTTTATTTGCATTTGTAGAAAGTACTTTTGTAAACTCTTTGTAAGCTTCTTGCATTGAAGGTTCAGCCTTAAAAGGGGGTTCAACTTCACGAACCCATTTAGCGTCACTTTTTAAATAAAGGTCTCTGTTATAATTTATTGTGTTATTTTGACTATTCCACGATTTTGCGGCCATTAAGTCAGGCAATATATTATATTTTTTAATAAACTCGCTGGTAAATTTACGCGATTGCAACACTTCAAGTGCCATCTGAGTTTTATCTACACCACCGCTACCTAAACTAACACCTGCTAAACTAGCCAAACCGCCAAACTGACCAGCTAATGCTCCTAGTCCTCCCTGCTGCTCTTGCTCTGCAGGTGCTAATAAAGCTTCTGATTTATAAATGTTAGGCTGATTAATCGCATAAAAAACAGACGTCACTGCAAATAAAATGGTTATTACAATAATAATCCATTTCCCTTGCCAAATAGCAGTAAGCAGTTCTCTTAAGTCGATTTCGTCATCAGCAATCATAGGCTTATTTTTATCTGTATGATTATTTGAGTTATTATCCATTTACATCTCATATTTTTGCTATCAGCTATTAAAATAATTTTAATAGCGCTAATACAAACTTAAGCTAGAAATACTTTCATTCTGCTTAAGCTGTTAGGAAAAACTTGCTTTTTATTAAATACCGCTAATAGCAGCAACCGCTACACCTAGTTGGTACATAATCTGCGTTGCAGTACTCCAAAGCGTTAGCTTATCCATATGGCCAGCGTCCATTGGTATAACTATTGTGTCGCCTGGTTCTAACTGATCAGCATTATTTGCTGCGAACCAGCCACCTGTATTTGGTATTTTTACAGAGCCATTGGCTTTAATAATGTAAATTCTGTCTTCAGCTGCACGCTCTTTAAGGCCACCACTTAGCGCAATATAATCATCAACACTAACCCCTGTTTTATATAGATGTGATGTAGAGTAGTTAACTTCACCAATTATGCTAATTGAATCGCGCTTGCTTGGTACATAAAGTGTATCACCATCTTGTAATACTAAATTTTGTTGATTATTTACAATTAACGGCAAGTCAATTACTAAACGGCCTACGGCTTCAACACTCGCGAGGTCGTTTAACAGCTTGTTCATTTCTTCATACGAAAGTGTGCTACTGCTTACAGAGTTTTGGAAGCTCTTAGAAGCTATATCACGGCGAAGCTCTGTAGATAAACGTGCTAACTGCTTTTCCTCTTGCTCTTTAATCGACGTACGGGTAAATACAGCTGCTTTTTGCTCTGCAAAATTTGAAAAACCACCCGCGCGTTCAAGTAATTCAGTTAGCGTTTCACCACGGCGTATAGTGTAGGTACCAGGGAATTTAAGCTCGCCTTTTAATTCTACTTTTACGTTTTCTTGCCAATTTGGAATAGCGAATACGTTTATGCTGTCTTTACTTTGTAATGTAATATTACTTTGAAGGTCGCCTTTCAGGGCGCTTTCAAGATCAAATCGTAAGTGTTCTATTTTAGAACCATCGCTGGCTACAATACGTGTAATTTCAGCTTGTTTTACGTAGGCAGACTCCAGCAAACCACCGGCTGCTGTTATTAAATCACTTACCTCACCACCAATCATTAGTGGATAAATACCAGGATAAGTAACGTTTCCGCTAATCTCAACTAATTGCATAGCTTGCTGCACTGATGCTTGCTGCTTAAATTTAGCAATAATTGGCGCTAATAAATTATGGCGGCTAAATAACGCGTAATCTTCAGGTTTGAGTTCTTGGTCTTCTTCTTTTTTTGCTTTGCGCTTAGAAATTTCAGCAATAGTGAGTATTTTATTGTCTTCAAGAACAAGTTCTTCGTCTTCTTGATTAACGCCAATGTATTTTTCGAACTCTTTTTGTTCAAACTTATGCCATTGCTCTGCTTTTTGTTGCTGCTCTTGTTGCTCTTGACTAAGAGCCATATTTGCTAGAGTTGATTGCTCTAATTCTTTTTCTTCAAAACGACTAAATACAACTATCTTGTCATTAGCTTGAAGTTGTAAGTTATTTTCAGGATTTTTAATAATCGCTTGAGCAACGTCAAATTGGTGTGCTTCTATATCGCCGTTTATATTTATTTCGCGGATTACGAGTCCATAGCTTAAATCGGCTTGCGGTAGTAAATCACCACGTACTGATTTAAGTACATCTGAAATGCGCTTGCCTTGATGCCACTGATAATTGCCTGGGCGCGCTACAGCACCAATTAAGCTAACTGAGTTTTGATATTGCGAGCTAACTGAATTAAAGCGAATACGGTCGCCATCTTGTGGAATATAGTTAATTTGCGATTTTGAAAAATCTACCGATAGCACTTCTTTACGATCGAAGTTAAAGCGCTCTACAATTGCGCTTTTGGCGTATGCATTTGGCTTAAGGCCTCCAGCCATTGCTAATAACTGCTTAGCAGACTCACCTTTTTTTAGTTCAAATATAGCTGGGCGTTTAACCGCACCTTCAACTCTTACTTGAGCACCAACCGATGGAATAAATACAGCATCGCCCGGCTTTAGTACGATGTCGTTACTGCTATCGCCATTAATAAGTAAGTCGTAAAGGTCAAAATTTGCAACTACGTTGCCAGCTCTTTTAACTTGAATATTACGAAGAGAAGCAATATCAGACACGCCACCGCTTACAAATAATGCGTGCGAAACAGTTGTTAATGAAGAAACACTGTAGCTACCTGGCTTGTAAGCCTCACCTAGAACTAAAATACGCATGCTACGAAGTTGGCCAAGCGATATAAAGGCTTTTACACCAATAACTTCCTGCTCTACTTTTACTTTTATTAGTTCTTTAATTTCAGCAAAGGTTAAACCAGCCACTTCTACAGGGCTAAGGTCAGGAATACTAATACGTCCTTCACGGTCAACTATGACTTCAAAACTGTCACTTTCTTTACCATAAAAGTTAATTTTTAATTGATCGCCAGGGCCTACGATATAAGTATCGGGTACTGCGGCATTTTCGCTTGGCATAAATGTAGTGGGTTCACCTGCAAACAACTCATAACCATATGGTTTTAATTCGTCTGCTTTTGGTTTGAAGCGCTCTTCATCTGTTAGCTTTTCTTTTTCTGGCTCTGCGCGCTCGCCAATACTGTTTTGTTGCTCTGTATTATTTTGATTATTGGATTGGTTTGTACCGGTGATTGTTGAAACATCAACACCATACTGTTTTGCTAGGGCTTCTTGCTGAGCTTTTGGCAGCTTTTTAAATTGCTCAATTTGAGATGCTGTTGGCGTAAAAGCCAAAGTACTAAAACTACAAAGTAGAATAAAAGCACTAATAAATTGTGTAAAAACTTTCACGAGTAGGTATATCCCTAGGTCTACAACCAAAATTGGTGGCTATAATACATTAATTTTGAGCAAATAAAAAAGGGACTTTCGTCCCTTTTGTCACTTTAGTGTCATTAACTTAGTTACATTGGTTAAAAACTGTAAACCAGTGTGAATGATGTTTCTGTGTCAGTGCTTTCTTTGTCGTCAGCAACATCTGAGTTGTTAGTGACATTAAAAGCGACTTTCATTTGTAATGAGCCGTTTATTTTTGCAAGCAATGCAGTTTCTGAACGAGTTTTAGTGTTTGTATCACCATACTCTACAGCAACTAATTGAGTAAAACGTGCACTCTCAGAAATTTGCCAGTTGTAATCTAATTTACCTAAGGCAATTACTTCGCCTTCAAACTCGCCAGCAAGAGAGTTACCGTTATCATCAATTTCAGAGCTGTCATCTGGGTATTCAAAATATTTATAACCAGGACCAACTTCGGCACTTAACCACATTGTTTTTTCGTTTAATAAACGTAAACCGTAACCTGCAGAAATTACTGACTCACTTCTATATGCTCCAAAATAATCTGAAACGTGTGAACCATAAATGAATAGATGAGAATGATCTTCATTTAATTTGTAATTACCTTGCGCTGAAATCGAGTACTTTTCATTAGTGCGCTGCTTATTTTTGTCGCCATTAGCATCTTCAACTTCATCTTCTTTATAGATGCCGTCTAGTTTGTATTCGTTGTTCCAGTTTTCAAGGTTGTGCTGTACTTTAATACCACCTTTGAGTGTGGTCGTTTCTGTATTACCACTTGTGATAATAGCACCAAGTTCACTGGTAACTTCCCACGTTTTTTGATCTGCGTCTGCAGCGAATGCATTTGTTGCAGCAGATGCTGCAACTAAAACTGATAAAAGCTTTAATTTCATTAAAAAATAACCTTTGTATAAATGTATATCTATTTTATTAAAGCGTTACTTGTTAGAGCAAGCAAAACAGCTAAGTAATAATGTAAAAAATTTCATGCAGCAAATACTGCATGAAATTTTATTTCTAATAGCCGCTTTATCACTACAACAATTAAAGATAACTTTAATTAAATAACTATTTAAAATTAGTCTTGCTTGTGTAAATGAACATCCATTTGTGGAAATGGGATTGCAATATTTTCATCATCTAATGCAATTTTAATATTTTCCATTAATGACCAGTAAGTAGGCCAGTAATCAGCAGCGTTAACCCAAGGGCGAACAACAAAGTTTACGCTAGAATCACCTAGCTCAGATACAGCTACTGTATAAGCTGGGTCTTTAAGTATGCGTGTTTCTGCATCTAACACAGATTTTAATACTTCTTTTGCTTGACGTAAATCAGCATCGTAACTAACACCAATAACTAAATCGATACGGCGAGTAGACTCACGCGAGAAGTTAGTAATAGCGCCTGACATTATTTGAGAGTTTGGTACGATGATTACTTTATTATCTGGTGTACGAAGTTCAGTTGAAAATATTTCGATTTTCTTAACAGTACCCATTTTATTACCTGCTTCAACAAAGTCACCAGATTTAAACGGACGAAGTAAAATAATTAGCACGCCTGATGCAAAATTAGATAGTGAACCTTGTAATGCTAAGCCAACAGCTAAGCCTGCAGCACCTAAAATAGCAATGAACGAAGTTGTTTCAATACCAATTTGCGAAAGTGCCATTAAAATAGTAACAGCAAATACAAGTGTGTACACAATGCTTGAAACAAACGACCCGACAGCTTTATCTACTTTCTTTTTAGCAAAACCTTTTTCAGTTAAGTTAGAACAAAACTTAGCGATACGACTACCAAGTAAAAAGATAACAAGCGCAACAACAGCTTGTATACCGTAGTGTAAGATTAGGCCTGAGTTATCGTTAAGCCAATTAAGTACTGAATCCATATTTACTCCAAATGTTTTTTATTAAGCGTTTTCCGAGCATTATTATACATTAATTTACAATTTATTCTCATGAAATAATGAATTAATACTATTAAATGTAAGTACATTCGATTTTTTAGAGGCAATTATGCGATAAAATGAAGCCTACTTTGGAAAGTTATTAACGACCAAATACTAATTATATTTGCCTGAAATAAATTATTTTAATTTATTTCACTTTTAGGCTTCACAACATTTATTATTTTATGTATTATGCGCGCCACACCAAACAAGGTGTGTGTAGTGGCGGTTGTAGCTCAGTTGGTAGAGCCCCGGATTGTGATTCCGGTTGTCGCGGGTTCAAGCCCCGTCAATCGCCCCACTTTTTCTCCTAGTAATACCCTTTATTTATATTTTAATAATCTCCCTAAATTATCTTTTTATATCCTATACAGCATATTTAACCTTTGTTATCCAAATTAATTACTATTTTAAGCTAAAGCAGTTTATCAGCAACCTCTTCTGTTTTAATAAGTTTAATTTGAAGATTTATTAAACAATTGTTTAGCCTAAATTAAATAACATTTATTTAACCAATGTGATTACATTGGCTGTACTTAAGTACAAAAAGTGCTAAATTTCTAGTACATACATCTCTTTTTATACAAAACATCAAACTTCTACTGGGATATAAAATTAAGCATGATTAAACAGGTTTTAAGAAATTTACTGTGTAGTTGTTTAGCTGTAATGAGCTTTAACTCATTGGCTCAAAGCAATGATGAATATAATAAGCTACTGATTGAACTTCAAAAATTAGTTTCTGAAAAAAAATATACTCAGGCTTATCAAAAAAGTAATAGTGAATACCAGTACCTGGGTGAACCCGTATACGATTTTTTACTAGGGGTCTCTGCGCTTAAAACAGGAAATGCGGCGCCAGCTGTATTTGCCTTTGAACGCGTGGTTGAAAACAACCCTAGATGGTATGAAGCTCGCTTGTACTTAGTTCGTGCTTATTTAACCGTTAATAATTTACCTGCTGCCGATACTCAAGCTTTAATACTGATTAACTCACCTAACACACCTAATAACATAAAGTCTTCAGCACAATCGTTACTTGATACAACCACACTTAAAAAGCAAGAAGCGGGGCGTTCTTATAAGCAAAATATTGAGCTTGCCCTTGGCGTTGATGGCAACGTAAATGCGGGTACGGCAGAAAATACGATTATAATTCCTAATATTGGTGAGTTTTTGTTATCGCCAGAAAGTAAAAGTACGCAAGACAACTATGCGCGACTAAATTACAGAGGAAAGTACTCTCACCCTATAGATCAAAAAAGTTTAATTACTTTGAGTGTTAATACCGGGTGGTACAAGTTTGCAGAACTCAGCCAATACGATCGTATAAATGCGCATATTAATGCTGCCTATCAATATAAACAAAATGACATAAGTTGGTTTGCACAAGTATCGACGACTCCATTAATGCTTGATGGCGATCTTTATCGTACTGAATCAGCTTTAACGGCCGGAGCTAGTTATAAGCTGAATAAACAAGTTAATTTATTTAGCTCTGCGACTGCGGGTGTTTTAAACAATAGATTTGATGAAAAGCTCGATAACTCATTTTATGCGATAAATGCGGGTGCTAGCTACGCAACTCGAAATTGGTTTCAAAGCTTAAGCATTAACGCTAAAAATGAAGAAGCCGATATTACTGAAGGTGAATTTAATAGCCGTAATATTACGAGTTTTTACTACCAAGTGAACACTCAACTAGCTCAACATTGGCAGTTGTTATCTCTTGCTGGATACCAATGGATTAATTATAAAGATGATCACCCTTTATTTTTACAAGAACGTGCCGATAACCTCTTTATGTTCTCAACTTCTGTTCGCTACTTAGTTAATCGTGACTTAGCAATACAGTTGGCTGCCAACTATCAAGATAAATCCAGTAATATTTCTTTATTCGAATATGACCGTTTAGATATCAATTTAAGCGCTTCTTACTCATTTTAATTTAAGGTATTTATGAAACATTTACTCCCTGTAATTACCACTTTACTTTGTGTAAGTTTTTATACACAAGCAAATGATCCCGCTGGTAAAACTATTTTAGCGCGAGGCTCTGTACTAGCGGTTGATGGAAGCTCTGAACAACAACGGCAGTTGCAGCGCAGAGATACCGTTTTTGGTGTAGATCGCATTACGACTGGAGAGAAAAGCAAAGCGCAATTTTCAATGTCGGATGGTGGTTTAATCGCTTTAAAAGAAAATTCAGAACTAAATATTGCTAACTATGAATTTGATGATAATACCCAACAAGGTTCTGCTTCTATTGAGTTACTTAAAGGTGGTTTGCGCTCTATTTCGGGTGTGATTAAAAAAAATGGCGGCTCTTATAGTGTAAAAACCCCCGTTGGCTCTATTGGTATACGTGGAACACATTTTGAAGTTCAGCTCGTTGAAGGCAATGTGTTTTTAGCTGTATGGGATGGCGCAATAGATCTAACACTCGAAAATAATAGTGTGGTTTCTTTGGGTGATAACGAGGCATTTTCGTTTGCACAAATTACAGCCTCTGGTGAAGTATTAAAAACGACGCGTGCGGCACGTGTGTTTGATCAAAATATAGTAACGATCGACCCTAAAGATGACAACGAAGAAGAGACTGAACAAGCATCTGTAACTGAAGTTGAAGTAAATGCTTTTGAAGCAGATACAGATACTATGGATATATATTCTGAACAACAATTTCAAACAGTTAGCAGCGCATCTTTAGTCGATCAAATAGCTCAGCGCCAAGGTGTATTTAACTATGAAGCATCAAGCTTTAATGTAAATTCGAGTGTGGGTGCTGTTACTGACTTTGCTATGACTATGGCTGTTGATTTTGATAATGGCACAGTGCCTGATGGCGAAATTAGTTTTAATGACGCGGGCGGAAATTGGTATGCGGCTTACAGCGGTTTAATAAATTTAAGCGAACTTGACTTAGCCGTTACATTTGCATCCCATGGCAACAATAAAGCCGAGGGCGATGTTGATGCAATATTTTTGAATGACTTAGACAATATTACTGGCAACTTTAATCTTAACGAAATAAATAATCCTGATGTAAATGCTAGCGGTTCTTTTAAATTAGAACCATAAACACATTGGATACAAAGCTTTTATTATGGAGTATTTAAAATGACAGCAAAAAATATATTTTTGCTTGGTTCTATGGTGTTTTTGTTAAGTGCCTGTGGAGGCTCAGAAGAAAGCCCTGCTCAAGAGACAATACAATCACCTACGGCTGAAGTAGTACCGCCAACGGTGACTAGCTATATAAATTTGGCTGGTGTTATAGCGAGCAATCAAACCAAGAATACAAAAGTTTTAGGTGCTGTCACTTCAAGTAGAGGAGTAGTTGGATCAAGCATAGCTAATACACGCGCTAATATTGTTTTTTCACAAACAAACGAAACTGTGCAAGGCAACGTTTCTTTTTTACTTGAAGCTTCGGATACTGATGGCATTGCTGAAGTTAATTTAGTGCTCCCTAGTGTTAATAAAAGCATATCACTGTGTTCTTCTGATTGTGGTTTTGACTACGAAAAATCAATTATAGGCCTCAGCCCTGCACTTTATGGCGTAACTCCAGGAGAGATACGCCTAGAAATATGGATAACTGACACTTTAAATAATCAAGTCCTTGCTGATGCAATTACTTTTAACTGGCAACCATATCAAATTGAAGGTGTTACAGCTCAGCGAGACGAAGATAATATTAATCTTTCGTGGCAAGCTAACCCCGAACTTAATCGTTATAACGTTTATATTGCAACTCAAGCTGGAGTTTCATCTACTAATATTAATGAATTAGAAAACGGGCAACAATTTTTAAGTATTCAAGATACTGCATTAAGCATTACCGAGTCACTTACAGATAAAAGTTATCAAGTACTTATTACCGGTGTTGATGGCAGTGGTGAAAGTGGTTTTGCTAATATAATAAACATAGCACCAGTGGGTGGAGAGCTTGCATTTGCACCAGAAGCTAATGCCGATCAGTTTCAGATAAATGAAGATCAAACTCTGCAAGGCAACGTTCTAACAAATGATACGAATCAATACAGTGGCGATTTACGTGTAAATGCAGATGCATTAATTCTACCGCAGCATGGCACCATTGATATAAATGAAAATGGGGATTTTACTTATATCCCTATTGCAAACTTTAATGGTGAAGATGCCTTTAGCTATCAAGTTGCTAACGAGCTAGGTATGACAGATACCGCAGTTGTAGAGATAACCATTTTAGCTGTTAACGACGCCCCTATTGCGCTTGATAATACTTATAACATTACAAACAATGGAACCTTAGTTGTCCTATCGCCTGGCTTACTTATTAACGATAGCGATATTGATTTAGATAACTTAACTGTTGATACAACGCCTGTTAGCGAACCGACAAGAGGACAATTAACCCTTTTTGATAATGGTAGCTTTGAATACCAAGGCGAGCAGAACATGCAAGGCCAAGACAGCTTTCAGTATAGAGTTGTTGATGCACAAGGTGCTCAGGCTATTGCAAATGTAACTATTGTAAGCTCAAACACTAACGTAGCCCCTGTAACAAAAAATGATAGCTATAGTTTAAGCGAAGATGAGACACTTGTGGTTACAGCAGCCAATGGTGTGCTTAGTAACGATACTGACCCAAATAATGACAGTTTTTCAGTTGATGAAACATTTATTGTGGCACCAACACATGGCCAACTATTATTAGCAATTGATGGCAGCTTTAGTTATGTGCCGGATGCTAATTTTAATGGTGTTGATCAATTTCGATATCAAGCTATAGACTCATTAGGTGCAACCTCTACAGCAACAGTAACTTTAATAATAAACAGCGAACCCGATAGCCCTGTCGCACAAAATGATGCCTATCAATTTAGTAAAAATAAACTATTTGAAGTAACAGTACAAAATGGCTTATTAATTAACGATTTTAATATTGAGGCTGGCGATTTATCAGTTAACACCACGGCAATCAATACAACTCAAAATGGCGAGCTTACATTAAAAGTTGATGGCTCATTTACCTACCAACCAGACTTAGGTTTTATTGGTGTAGATAGCTTTACTTATTCAATTTCAAATGAGCAAGGCTTAACTGCAACAGCTCAAGTAACATTAAGTGAAAGCGGCGTTAATACTTTTCCAGAAGCCAATAACGATCAATTTACGTTAGACGAAGACAGCTCTGCATCTTTATTAGACGTGCTAGCTAACGACACTGATGCAGATGGCGATACGATTAGTATTTCGAACATAGAAAATATTGCTGGAGAAGCGACTATTGTCGCCGGAAAAATACAGTTTACTCCACCAGCAAACTTTTCAGGTGAGATAGTACTAACTTACACCATTACGGATGGCTATAGCACTGGTAATGAAGGCATAAACGACAGAACAGCAAGTGTGACTATTACCATTACATCCGTTAATGATGCCCCTACTGCAAATGCTGACTCAGCAACGATGAACGAAGATGCTCCTGCGTTATTAGTTAACGTACTAGCTAACGACTCTGACATTGATGGCGATACTCTTACAATAACAGCTGCTACTGCAGATATAGGTTCTGCATCTGTTGTTGATAATAAAATCCAATACACGCCTGCCGCTAATACAAATGGAACAGCAATTATTAGCTACACAATAAGTGATGGGAACAGCGGTACTGCAACTACTAACTTAACAATTACTATTACTCCCGTAAACGATGCCCCAATAGTAAACGCAGACTCAGCTACAATAGATGAAGATGCAGCGCCAATACTAATAAACGTATTGGCAAATGACTCCGACGTGGATGGTGATAGCCTCACTATCAGTGCTGCCTCGGCAGATACTGGTTCGGTCGCAGTGGTTGGCAATCAAATTCAATATACACCGGCACCCGACGACAACGGCGTAGCAACAGTTACTTATACTGTAAGCGATAGCAGCGGTGGTGCCAGTACAACAACGTTAACTATCACTATTACCTCCGTAAACGATGATCCAATAGCAAACGCCGATTCGGCTACCATGGCTGAAGATGCAGCGCCAATACTAATAAACGTATTAGCCAATGACTCAGATGTAGATGGCGACAGCCTCACAATCAGTGCAGCCTCGGCAGATACGGGTTCGGTCTCAGTAGTTGGCAATCAAATTCAATATACACCGGCAGCCGACAGCAATGGCTTAGCAACAGTTACTTATACCGTTAGTGATAATAATGGTGGAACAGATAATACCACGGTCACTATTACTATAACTGCAGTGAACGATACACCTGTTGCCAATAACGATACTGCTACTATGGCTGAAGATGCAGCGCCAATACTGATAAACGTATTAGCCAATGACTCAGATGAAGACGGCGACAGCCTGGTGATCAGTGCAGTCTCAGCTGATATTGGCTCAGCCTCAGTAGTTGGCAATCAAATTC
This sequence comes from Pseudoalteromonas sp. SWYJ118, assembly GCF_015864505.1. Classification (NCBI taxonomy): domain Bacteria; kingdom Pseudomonadati; phylum Pseudomonadota; class Gammaproteobacteria; order Alteromonadales; family Pseudoalteromonadaceae; genus Pseudoalteromonas; species Pseudoalteromonas sp. SWYJ118. The sequence goes on from NZ_JADYXC010000007.1 coordinate 18,822, forward strand.
AATACACACCGGCAGCTGATAGCAATGGCTTAGCAACAGTTACTTATACCGCTAGTGATAATAATGGTGGAACAAATACTGCCACGGTCGCTATTACGATAACTGCCGTGAATGATGTACCTGTTGCCAATAACGATACCGCTACTATGGCTGAAAATGCGGCGCCAATACTGATAAACGTATTAGAAAATGACTCAGATGTAGATGGCGACAGTCTGGCGATCAGTGCAGCATCAGCTGATATTGGTTCAGTCTCAGTAGTTGGCAATCAAATTCAATACACACCGGCAGCCGATAGCAACGGCTTAGCAACAGTTACTTATACTGTTAGTGATAATAATGGTGGAACGAATACTGCCACGCTCGCTATTACGATAACTGCCGTGAATGATGCGCCTGTTGCCAATAACGATACCGCGACCATGGCTGAAGATGCAGCACCAATACTGATAAACGTATTAGCAAATGATACTGACTCTGATGGAGACAGCTTGGTGATCTCTTCAGCCTCAGCTGATATTGGCTCGGTCTCAGTGGTTGGCAATCAAATTCAATATACGCCTGAAGCCAATACCAATGGACTTGCCACAATAACTTATACGATTAGTGATAATAATGGCGGAACCAATACAGCCACAGTGGCCATTACCGTAACTGGTGTTAACGATGCACCTGTAGCATCGGTTCAAAGTTTTAGTATTAATGAAAATGCTACCGATGGCGACATCATAGGGACTGTTAGCGCGTCAGATATTGAGAACCAGACTTTAACTTATAGTTTAACTGGCGGTAACACTGCTTTATTTAAAATTAATAGTAGCTCTGGTGTTTTATCAACCGCAGGTGAAAGCCCATTTGATTTTGAAACAACTAATCAATATATCTTAAATGTCACTATAACTGATGATGGCACACCTAATGAAAGTTCAAACGTTAACATAACCGTTAATATTACTGATGAAATTGAGCTTCTTATTCCAACTGAAGATGTGACATTTGGCCGCCCGATTACAGGTGAGCTTGATCTTTCAAACATTTTTTCTGGAGGTGAGTTTAAAGACAGTATTGAGCTTAATGGCAACCTTTATTTTGTTGGTTTTGTTGATGGCGACGATAAAGATATTATTGTTGTGTCTTACACCAACGCTGGCATAACAAATAATGCTTTTAATAGTAATGGAATAAAAATATTAGATTTAGATGATGATGAAGAAGCCACAGCTATTATTTCTGACGGTACAGATCTCTTTATTGCTTATTCTAGTTTTGACGGCACAAATACTGAAGCCTGCTTATTGGAAATGAATACTGCTGGCGTTGTAAGTACTGACTCTGGTGAGAATGATTCAGGAGTTCGCTGTACTTCACAAGCGAGTACTCTTGTTATTAATGACCTTGAAATTGATGACGATAAGATACTGGCTGTAGGTAAACGCTTTGATGGCACTCAAAACGATAGTTTATGGATACATTATAAAAAATCAGATCTAGATTTTGAGAACTCTACTCCAGCTATTGTCGATGTTAGCGGCGCTAATCGAGATGATGAAGGCTTTGCAATTAAGAACTTTGATGATTCCGATTACTTAGTGGTTGGGAGTGTTACCAATGCAGAGGGAACAAAAGACTCTCTACTTCGTTATTTAAAATCTGATGGCGATAATGACAATAACTTCAATGGTGGCGCAGCACTAACAATTGATATATCTGATAATGATAAAGACGACGAACTTTTTGCTGTAGGCGGAGTTGTTGATTCTGAATTTACTGCCTTTGCAGGTGGTTATGTAACAAGAAACAGCGGTGAAAAAGAAACTGTAATATTAGCTATTAATAAAAATGGGGAACTAATCACCACCTTTGGTAATGCTGGTATAGCAATTTATGATATTGATGGTAATGGTGGAAATGGTAATGGCGGCGCTAAAATTACAGGTATTAAACACGAGCCTAGTAACAATGGCATTAGTTTGTCGGGGACGACTGGCGTATCAGCCTCAGAAAAATTATTTTCAGCACGGATTAATAATCAAGGTACTTTAGATAGTGCCTATGGCACCTCCGGCATTAATATAATTGATGGTATAAGTGGTAAGCAATTTGCCAACACTTTAGCTATCGACTCTAATGACACTCTTTGGGTAGCTGGTGTTAATGATGATTCAAATACAAAACCGTTTATTGCAGCAATAGACAGTCAAGCCACATTATTTGGTAACTTTGAAACGAATGGTTACTTTACCCTTAATAATTTAGTAGATGCGACAAACGACGAATCAATGCACGTTTTACAACTTAGCAATGACCCTCATGCCGGTAAGTATATTCTTGCATCAACGGCTAAATCGGACTCAATTACTAAGTTAGTATTAACACGCTTTACGAGTGCGGGTGATATCGATACTAGCTTTAGCGAAAGTGGCCATAAAGAAATTGCCATAGATTTGAGTAAATCGCGTGTTGCTCTAACCGAGCAAAGCGACGGCAATTTAGTTATTACAGGCTCTAAAAATAGTGAAAATGGTGAAGCGGGCTTTGTAGCTAAAGTTGATCAGTCTGGTAATTTAGACACTTCATTTGCAACAGACGGTGTATACACAACCTCTGTCAGTGGCGCAGAATTGGTAAACCTGACAGGTATTGCACTTGATAATAGCGGTAACATTATTACTGTTGGGTCAATCGTAATAAGTGGCACTCCTAGCCCAATCGTTATAATGTTGACGCCAGAAGGTACCCTTGAGCCTAACTTTGGCACTGGCGGAAGTATCATAGGCTCAGCTTTTGAGTACTATAACCGTGTACATACCGACAATGCAGATATTTTCATTGGTGGTAAGGCAGTATTAAGTGGCACTTCAAAGCTAATCGCATTGAAGTTAAGCTCAAATGGTACTGAAGTCTTTAAATATGTAGGTGAAGAAACCACAGATACCAACAATAAAATAGCGCAGATTTTAACTGACACAACGGGTAAGTTATATTTAATAGCAAACCTTATTGATTCGCCAAATAAAGCCAATGTTATTAGGTTGCTCGTTACGGGTGCGCTTGATACTAGCTTTGCCGTAAATGGTGTCGGTGAATATACTTTGGCGTCAAGCGGTAACACTGAGCTAAGTGGTGCAGCGCTCGATAGTAGCAATCAACTTATTTTAGCCGGCATGGCTAACAATAAAGGAATGTTAGCGCGTATTTTAACTGACGGTACTTTAGATAATACGTTTGGAGCCAGTGGTGCCGGATTTTATGAAGCAAGCCAATGTACCAGTACACATGTATTTACTTCAATCATCTTACAAAATGACACCCAAGTTGTTGTAAGCAGCACCTGTAATGACACTAACTCTAACAATGTTAGTATTTCTAAATTCAATTTTGTAGAAGATGGAGCTTAGCCTTAAATTATGAAAGTTGAATTTTTTGGTGTTAGAGGCTCAATGGCTTCAGCAGGAAGTAATACACACATTTTTGGAGGAAATACCTCATGTGTGTACATTGAACAAAGTAACGGTAAAGATCTCATTTTAGACTCTGGTACCGGTATTGTAGAGCTCGGTACACGTTTACTAGAAACACAAAGTCCTATCAATATTTTGCTAACGCATAACCATTGGGACCATATTCAAGGGTTTCCTTTTTTTAAACCTATTTACCAACCCAACCGCGATATAACTATTACTGTGGGTAACGTTGATGATAAAAAAAGCCAAGATGCCATATTAAAGCAAATGAGTGGTTCGTACTTTCCGGTGTGTTATCAAGATTTACCTGCCAGCATTACGCTTAATACTGATTTATCGTCTCAAAAGCAATTTACACTTAATGATTTTTTGGTTTCGACTGCTCCACTAAATCACCCTGGTGGTGGTACTGCTTATTGTATTAAAGCAGATGAAAAAAAGGTGGCTTACGTTACCGACAATGAGCTAAATCCGCCAGAAAAAGCAAACACAAGTATTAGCGAATGGGTCAACTTTATTGAAGGCGCTGATTTACTAATTCATGATGCTCAATTTATAGATGCAGACTTGCCTCTTAAACATGGTTGGGGGCATAGCACCATAGATCAGGTGGCTGAGCTTGCTATAAAAGCGAGTATTAAAAATGTGGTTATTATTAGCCACGATCCATCAAGAACCGATGAACAGTTATTGGCTATAGAAAAATATTTACACACGCAGTACGCTCAACAGGTAAAAATAGAGTGCGGCCGAGAAGGACGAGTTTTTGATTTTTAGTCTATCAAGGAGCGTTACTCATTAGCTCCTTAAAACCAATTACTTCAAAGCACTTTTTCATTGGCGCTGTTATTACATTATTAATTGCATCAATAGAGCTATTTTCAACTGGGTCGCTTGCAAAGTTAGTGAACCGCGTAGAAGGTATAATATACGACTCTCGGTTGTTACTAACACTTTCAGAGACGCCTAGGCGTATTGATGAAACCGTTGTAATAATTGATATCGATGAAAAGAGCATGCAAGAACAAGGACGCTTTCCTTGGAGTCGCTCAAAAGTAGCCGACCTTGTTACAAAGCTTACTGATGCAGGTGTTATTGTTATTGCATTCGATATATTTTTTTCTGAACAGGAAGAAAACCCTGTTACAAAAATTATGTCTGAAATTCCTGATTTATCAAAAAAGTACACCATCCCCTTTGCTGAAATTACTAAACAAGTCGATGCAGACACAAAACTAGCAAGCGCATTATCTAAAAATGATACTGTTCTTGGTTTTTTATTAATTGATGAACAACTCACTAATCAAAACTTGCCAGCTAAAAGCAGTGTTATATGGGCAAATGCGGATCATACTAATTCACAAATAAACCAGTTTCCTGGTGCTATTGTAAATATTCCACAGTTACAAAATGCTACAACGGGTACCGGTTTTATCAATGCACATAGCGATGAAGATGGTTTTATACGTAAAGCAGCTCTTATAAATCGAGTTGGCAATAAGCTTTATCCTTCTTTAGCACTTGAAGTTGCTCGACTTTATACCCTTGCTGAAAACATAGAAACCCGTTCCAATAGGTTAGATGGTATAACCTTATTCGAAGGTATAAAATTTCAAGATAAGTGGATTCAAACTGATGAGTATGGGCAAATATTAATTCCTTACAAAGGGCGTGCGCATAGCTTCCCTTATTATTCGGCTACCGATATTTTGACCAAAAAAATTGGTTTAGAGGAATTAGAAGGCACAGTAGCCTTTATTGGCACATCGGCAATTGGACTCGCTGATTTAAGATCAACACCTGTTGGTTTGCAATACCCTGGTGTGGAGGTTCATGCCAATATCTTTGAAGGATTAATGCACCCAGAGCTACTGCCATCTAAACCTAATTGGTCACTGGGAGCAAGCTTACTCATCATTACATTAACGGGTAGCGTACTGTCGTTTTTTAGCCACGGTAAGAGCGCACGTTTTATTATTGTTTTGTCTCTTACAGTCACAAGTGTCGTTATATTTTTAAACGTTTATTTATGGTCAGTGCAAAAAATTAGTTTACCTTTATTAATGCCTCTTTTACTCATCATTATATTAGCGGGTTATTACATCATTGTTGGTTCTATCGCTGAAATGAAACATAGCCGAAAAATAAAATCTATGTTTGACCAATATATGCCTCCTGAGCGTATAAATCAGATGATATTACAGGGTAAAAGTTTATCTCAAAAAAGTGAGCGAAAAAATATGACGGTGTTGTTTGCCGACATTCGTAGTTTCACTTCAGTATCAGAAAGTATGTCGCCCCATCAGTTAAGTGAATACTTAAACGAATATCTTACGGCTATTACCAAAATCATATTTGATCATAACGGAACTATTGATAAGTACGTAGGCGATATGGTGATGGCATTTTGGAATGCTCCACTAATAGATGAAAACCACGCTCGCCATGGTGTTGAAGCCGCTATGGGTATGATTAACGGGTTAACGCAAGTAAATCAGTTATTTGCAGAAAACAATCAGCCTGCAATAAAAATTGGTATCGGTTTAAGTACTGGCGATATGAATGTAGGTGATATGGGTTCGGTTTACCGTAAAGCCTATACAGTTCTTGGTGATACTGTTAATTTAGGTGCTAGAGTAGAAAGCTTGACCAAATTTTATGGCGTAGCTATTCTTGTTACAGAAGAAACGATGAACGAATGCCCTCATATTTCATTTCGTTTAATAGATAAAGTACAAGTTGTCGGAAAAACAACGGCTATACAGTTGTTTGAGCCTATAAATTTTACAGATAAGCTCGATGAAGAACAGTTAAATGAAGTTAAAAAATCACAGCAGGCCATGACGCTTTTTTATAATAAAAACTGGCCACAAGCGCTTAGCTTATTTAAAGAACTACACAGCACGACCGTATTTAGCTCTGACGTTTATACCATTTTTATCGAACGTATTAAGGGCACTGATTTGCAAACACTAGCTAAGGATTGGAATGGTGCCTTCAAACATACTAAAAAGTAGTAAACATATGCGACAGCACATTAAAGACAAAACAAACCTTCAGCATTTTATCGATATTAGTATTAGGCTAACAACAGAAAAAAACTCGTCTAAGTTACTTGATGAAATACTGCAAGTTGTGATGTCGATAGCAAATTCTGATGCTGGCAGCATTTACTCTATTACCCCAAACAAACAACTCAAGTTTGAAACGGTAATAAATAAGTCATTAAATCTTTATTTAGGTGGCACTTTAGGGAGCCCTGTAGATTTTCCTAATATAGATCTTTTTATAGATGGCAAACCAAACGAAACCGCTATTGTTGCCCACTCTGCAAATTCTGGCGAAGTGATTAACATTCCTGACGTGTATGATGCCCTGCCCTTTGATATGAGCGCAGCTCGCAAAATGGACGCACGCACGGGTTATCGTTCTGAGTCCATGCTAACAATTCCTTTAAAAGATCATGAAGATGACATTATTGGTGTAATCCAGCTTATAAATGTAAAAGATGCGCAAAATAAAAACATTCCTTTTAGTGAAGAGCTTGTCACTCTAATTCGATCTTTTGCCTCTTTAGGCGCTATTTCACTAACTAACTCAACACTAATTAAGGGAATGGAAGATCTTTTTTCAACCTTTGCTGAAACAATTGCGATGGCAATAGATGAAAAGTCTCCTCATACCGGTGGCCATTGTAAACGAGTGCCAGCACTCACGTTAATGCTAGCTGATGCCGTACATGATATAAATAAAGGCCCTTTGGCTTCATTTTCGATGAGTGAGGCCGACCGGCATGAACTTGATATAGCAGGCTGGTTACATGACTGTGGGAAAATCGCGACTCCCGATCACATTATGGAAAAGTCGACAAAACTAGAAACTATTTTTGATCGAATAAAATATGTAGATGCTAAATTTGAAATAATTAGCCGAGATTTAAAAATAGCGTATCAGCAAAAAATCATCTGTGCGATGAAGCTGCAAAAACCTATCGAGGTTCAACAATTTGAACGCCTACTTGATACCGAGCTTAAACAGTTGGCATTAGACCGTGCATTATTACAGCGTGTGAATGTAGGGGGCGAGTTTTTAGGTGATGCAGAACTTGAGCACATTGAACGCATTGCAAACAAATACCAACTCGTTATAAATGATATTAATACACCATTGCTCTCAGCTGATGAAGTTGAAAACTTAACAATACGAAGAGGCACGTTAACCGAAGCCGAACGTGAAGTAATGAAACGTCATATGGATGTAACTAAAAATATTTTAGATGCCCTGCCGTTCCCTAAACACTTAAGCAATGTGACTGAATATGCTTTAGGTCATCATGAAAAACTTGACGGTACTGGTTACCCAAGAGGTTTAACCAAAGAGCAAATGTCGGTGCCTGCAAGGTTAATGGCTATTACGGATATTTTTGAAGCGCTATCTGCAGTAGACAGGCCCTACAAAAAAGCAAAACCGGTCAGTGAGTGTTTATTTATTTTAGGGTCAATGGTTGCTAAAAACCATCTTGATGCTGACATTTTTGCTATTTTTATTGAGTCGCAAGTCTATAAAAATTATATCAATGAATATGCTAACCCAGAGCAGCTAGATGAGGTAGATTTTGATAACTTACCCGGTTACACACCTATAAGTTAGCACCTATAAGTTAGCACCTATAAGCCATGCCTTTATTCAAAATACGCTTATTACAGCCTATACCTATCCAAACAAAAAAATGCCACCTTACGGTGGCATTTACACACGGGGTTATTTCTACTTATAGAAATCCTTTTACTTTTTATTTGTTTTTTTATGTTGTTTTATTAACAAAAAATATGTTCCCAAAGGTAGCATTTAGCGCTTTGGGTAGCAACAGTAAAAGGTAAAGTTCATATATCTGCCATATTAACGTCATAAAAAAGCGCGAAGTAAATTCGCGCTCGTATACTTAACTGCCGTTATATTTTAATACACACGTATTTTTCTTCTAGGTACTCATCCAGCCCTTGATGCCCACCTTCTCGGCCCAAACCAGATTGTTTAACGCCACCGAAAGGCGCTACTGGGTTTGATATAACACCTTCATTTACACCTACCATACCAAATTCAAGCCCTTCACTAATTCGGTAAATTTGCTTAATATTTTGGCTATAAAAATAGGCTGCTAGACCAAATGGTACATCGTTAGCAAGTGCAAGCACTTCACTTTCTTCATCAAAAGGAATAACCGTTAATACTGGACCAAATACTTCTTCGTGGTAAATATCCATGTCAGTAGTTACGTTGTTTACTATTAATGGGTTTTGAAAGCTGCCACCTAAGTCACTATTATCGCCAATCAACGTAGCACCTTTATCGAGTGCGTCTTGTACTAACTGTTGTACTTTCTCTTTGGCTTTAGGGTAAATGAGTGGGCCAATATCAACATCGTCTTCAAAACCATTTGCCACTTTTAACGCTGCAACCTTAGGCGTGATTTTTGACAGTACTTTGTCGAGAATATTACGCTGTATAAAGATACGGTTTGCAGCAACACATGCCTGCCCACTATTTCTAAATTTAGCCGTCATTAGCCCTTCTACAGCTTCATCTAAATCTGCATTATCAAAAATGATAAAAGGCGCATTGCCGCCAAGCTCCATCGAGGTGCGTTTAATTGTGTCTGCACATTGAGATAGCAACTGCTTACCTACACCGGTAGAGCCGGTAAATGTAAACTTACGCACGACTTCTGAATCAGTCAGCATTTTACCTACTGTTTTGGCATCTTGTGAAACCAGTACATTAAATGCACCTTTAACAAAACCAGCTTGATCGGCCAAATAAGCAAGTGCGATAGCACATAGTGGCGTATGTTCAGAAGGTTTAAGTATAAAGCTACAGCCCGCAGCGTAAGCTGGAGCTACTTTACGAGTAACCATAGCAACAGGGAAGTTCCAAGGCGTTATACCAGCTACAACACCGATAGGCTGCTTAAAGCTAGTTAAACGATGTGAGTCATCAGTTGGCGGAATCACGTCACCGTAACTACGCTTGGCTTCCTCAGCAAACCATTTGATAAAACCTGCACCGTAATCAATTTCACCAAGGGATTCTTTAAGTGGCTTACCTTGCTCTTTGGTCATAAGCTCTGCAAGTGTTTGTTTGTGTTTTATAACTAGCTCATACCAGCGCATCAACGTTTCGCTTCGCTCGGTGGCATTCGTCGCTTTTAATTTAACAAAAGCCCCTTGAGCTGCAGCTATTGCGCTATTTACACCCTGCTCGTCAATATCGCTTACATCAACAATACTTTTTTCGGTCGCGGGATCGTTAACGCTAAAGTGCGTATCAGTCTTATAAAATTCGCCGTTAATAAATGAGTCTGAGAAAATAAGATTACTCAAAATAAACCTCCGAAATAGATTTTAGGGATTGGGTTGAACTCTTAGCAGCGGGTTTACCCCGCGTTTATATAATCTGAAAAATACGTGATCATTTTGATGTTCAAGTTTGAGATTAGAAAAATTTAACTTAAAACGTTTGAGATTTAAAACGCGACATAAAGTCGCTGCTACGTGTTTATGAATGCTTTTTTGAAACAAAAAAGCCGCTGTATCAAACAGCGGCTTTTAATATATACATCGTTAAAAACTAGTGCTCTTCATTAACGATATTGAGATTGTACTTAGGTATTTCAACCACTAAGTCTTCATCTCTTATAATTGCTTGGCAACCAAGGCGTGACTCAGGCTCTAAACCCCATGCTTTATCTAGCATGTCATCTTCTAGCTCATCACTCTCTTGTAGTGAATCAAATCCTTCACGAATCACTAAATGACACGTAGTACATGCACACGACTTTTCGCAGGCATGTGCAATACTAATGCCATTTTTAAGTGCAGCGTCGAGTACTGTTTGGCCTGCAGGGGCTTCAATTGCAGCGCCGTCAGGACATAATTCAGGATGTGGAAGAAAAACAATTTGTGGCATTCTAATCTCTCTTAAATGTTGTCTACTGACTGCCCTGTAAGGGCCTTTTTAATTGATGCATCCATTCTACGCGATGCAAAGTCGCTACTCGCATTATCGACTTTTTCGATAGCTGCTTTAATTTCGCCAGGCTCTTGTGCATTTTCGCGCACTTTTACCAGTTCTGCAATTTCAGCGCGTAAGTTAGCAAGTTGCATATCGTCAAGTAATGCAGCATCGGCTGCAAGTGATGCATTAAGCGCTTCTATTACGCGTAACGCTTCTACTTGTTGCTCTTTAAGCATACGTGCTTGCATGTCGCCTTTAGCGTTGCTCATTGACTCTTTTAGCATGTTAGCTACTTGGTCGTCAGATAAACCAAACGAAGGCTTAACTTGAATTTCAGCTTGTACGCCTGTTGATTTTTCCATAGCTGAAACACTTAATAGGCCATCAGCATCAACTTTAAAGGTTACACGAATATGCGCAGCACCTGCCGCCATTGGTGGAATACCTTTTAAGCTAAACTTAGCAAGCGATCGACAATCATCAACAAGCTCACGCTCACCTTGCAGCACATGTAATGACATAGCTGTTTGGCCGTCTTTAAACGTCGTAAATTCTTGCGCGCGTGCTACCGGAATTGTTGTATTACGCGGAATGATTTTTTCAACCAAACCACCCATAGTTTCAAGGCCTAGCGATAACGGTAATACATCAAGCAATAGCATGTCAGAATCGGGCTTATTGCCAATTAACACGTCGGCTTGAAGCGCAGCACCTAGGGCTACAACACGATCAGGGTCGATTGAAGTTAGCGGCTCTTTATCAAAAAAGCTTTGTACTTGGCTACGTACCAGTGGCATACGGGTTGAACCGCCTACCATAATAACTTGCAGTACTTCGTCGTTTTCTATGCCAGCATCTTTTACAGCACGACGACACGAACGCAGTGTTTTTTTAACGAGAGGCATAGCCATTTCATCAAACGTTTCGCGTGTTACTTCTACTGTGTATTTTTGATCGTCAAACTCAAGACCCACGTTTACTTTAGCGTATTGGCTTAATGCTTCTTTACACGCTTTTGCTTTATTGATGAATAAACGTAAAACTGAAGGTGACAACGCTGACACACCAGTTTGCTGCTTAAAGTAATCAACAAGTAGTGAGTCAAAGTCATCACCACCGAGACTTGAGTCGCCGCCAGTTGCCATTACTTCAAACACACCTTGGTGTAATCTAAGTACTGATATATCAAATGTACCACCGCCTAAATCGTAAACAGCAATAATACCTTCTTGGCCAGAATCTAAACCATAAGCAACGGCTGCTGCTGTTGGCTCATTTAATAAACGTAGTACGTTAATACCAGCAAGTTCTGCGGCATCTTTAGTACTTTGGCGCTGTGCGTCATCAAAGTACGCTGGTACTGTGATTACAGCACCTAAAATCTCTTGATTACCAAAACTTTGCTCCGCTCGTGCTTTTAATGCAGCTAAAATATGGCTTGATGCTTTAATTGGACTGATTTTACCTGCCGCAGTTTCTATTGCTAGTGCACCATTGTGCTCACAAAATTCATACGGTAGCTGGCCATAACTTTGCTCTATTTCAGCCTGAGTTTTACCTAAAAAACGCTTAACCGAAATAAGCGTGTTGGCAGGGTCTTGCGTTGCTGCTTTTGCAGCTTCTGCGCCAACAGTAATACCGCCTGCTTGATAACGAACAACCGACGGTAACATAGCCGCGCCAAGATCATCAGTTAACGTGCGGGCTTCGCCACTTTGTACTGTTGCAACTAATGAGTTAGTTGTACCAAGATCAATACCAATAGCTAGTTTATGTTCGTGTGGTGCCGCGCTCTGCCCCGGCTCAGCAATTTGCAATAATGCCATAATGCTCTTTAAACTCGTGTTGCTCGCTTTGCAGCAAGTAATTAATCGTCAAATAAACTGTCTTCAATACGCTCTAGTTCGTCACGTAACTTATAAACAAACTTCAGTTTACGAATATTATCTGCGGCAAGTTGATATTGCTGCTCATCGTTACTTGCTAGTTGTTCGGCAAGTTGTGCACTGTACTGCGTGTTTAGTTGCTTAATTTGTTTTTCAAAATTTGCAATGGCGGTATCAGGATCGCGCGACGATGTTAGCTCTTCAAGCTCTTCGCGAAGTTCCATTTGCTGCATTAAAAACATTGGATCTTGCAAGGTTTGCTGCTCTGCACGAATATCAACGCCTAGCTCGCTCAGCATATATTCAGCACGTTTTACTGGGTGCTTTAATGTTTGTAGCGCATCGTTAATTTCGGCGGCGCTTTGCACTGCCATTAACTTATCGCGGCTGCTCGCATTCGCGTGGCGATCTGGATGTACAGTACGCTGTAATTCCAAGTAGTGCTTGTTAACCGTTGCTAAATCAATATTGTAATCAACGGGAACTGCAAATAATTCAAAGTAACGCATAACTTCAACCAATAATATTCAGAAATAACAAAGCCCTACATTAACTGGCAGGGCTTATTTATACTACAAAGATATTTTAAGCTTAAACGGTAAAGCTTTCGCCACAACCACACTCATCTGCTTGATTAGGGTTTCTAAATTTAAACCCTTCATTTAAGCCTTCTTTAGTGTAGTCGAGCTCTGTGCCATCGATGTAAACTAAGCTTTTAGCGTCAACAATTAATGTTACACCTTTAGCCGCAAAAGTTTCATCGTCTTCGTTTAAATCGTCAACAAACTCAAGTACATAAGCAAGACCTGAACAGCCCGTCGTTTTAATGCCAACGCGCAGGCCTAAACCTTTACCGCGGTTTGCTAAAAATGATTGTACGCGGTTTGCTGCCGCATCTGTCAATGTCACTGCCATGAGTTTCTCTTCTTACTTCGCTTGTTTGCTTTTGTAGTCTGCAATTGCTGCTTGAATTGCGTCTTCGGCTAAAATTGAACAGTGAATTTTCACTGGTGGTAATTCAAGCTCTGCACTGATATCAGTGTTTTTAATTGTCGCTGCTTCGTCTAGCGTTTTGCCTTTAACCCACTCTGTTACAAGTGAAGATGAAGCAATTGCGCTACCACAACCGTAGGTTTTGAATTTTGCATCTTCAATAACGCCTTCGGCAGATACTTTAATTTGCAATTTCATTACGTCACCACATGCTGGTGCGCCTACCATACCCGTTGCCACTGACGGATCATTCTTATCTAGAGTACCTACGTTACGTGGGTTTTCTACGTGGTCGATTACTTTATCACTATAAGCCATTATTCTATCCTCATTACCTGCTAGGGTATGTGCTCACACTATTAGTGGTGAGCCCATTCAACTGAATCTAAATCAATACCTTCTTGATGCATTTCCCATAAAGGAGACATCTCACGTAGGCGACCGATAGAGTTTTTCATTAATTCGACGGTGTAATCAATCTCTTCTTCGGTAGTAAAGCGACCAATACTAAAACGAATTGAGCTATGTGCTAATTCGTCGTTACGGCCAAGTGCACGTAATACATAAGAAGGCTCTAAGCTTGCAGATGTACAGGCTGAACCTGACGATACTGCAATGTCTTTTACTGCCATAAGTAACGACTCACCTTCAACAAAGTTAAAGCTGATGTTTACAATGCCAGGTACTGATTGGTCTTGCGTGCCGTTAAAGTATACTTCGTCCATATCAGCCATAATGCCGTCGATTAAACGATTACGTAAGGCGCTGATGTGTGCGTGATCTTTTTCGAAATCTTGCTTAGCAATTTTAAACGCTGTACCCATACCCACTAATTGGTGAGTAGCTAGTGTACCAGAGCGCATACCGCGTTCATGTCCGCCACCGTGCATTTGCGCTTCAAGGCGAGCACGTGGTTTACGACGAACGTAAAGTGCACCAACACCTTTAGGGCCATACACTTTATGTGCAGAGAACGACATAAAATCAACTTTAAGCTGTTGCACGTCGATTAGTACTTTACCCGCGCTTTGCGCTGCATCTACGTGGAACATAATTTTACGTTCGCGACACATTTCGCCAATAGTCGCGATATCTTGAATTACACCTAGCTCGTTATTAACGTGCATAATGCTTACAAGTACTGTGTCGTCACGCATTGTGTCGGCAAGTTTTTGTAAATCAAGTAGGCCGTTTTCTTCAACGTCCATGTAAGTTACTTCAAAACCTTGGCGCTCAAGTTCACGGCATGTGTCGATTACAGCTTTGTGCTCAGTTTTAGCGGTAATAACGTGCTTACCTTTTTTCTTGTAAAACTGTGCTGCACCTTTAATAGCAAGGTTATTTGATTCTGTTGCACCCGATGTGAAAACAATTTCACGTGGGTCTGCATTAATTAAATCAGCAATATCTGTACGTGCTTGGTCAACAGCTTCTTCTGCTTGCCAACCAAAACGGTGTGAGCGTGACGCAGGATTACCAAACTTACCGTCCATTGTCAGGCATTGCATCATTTCTTTAGCAACACGTTCGTCAACAGGCGTGGTCGCTGCGTAATCTAAATAAATCGGTAACTTCATTTCTCTCTCCGCTGCAGGTCAACCTTAAAGTTGACAGCTTACTTGAATGTTTTCCAACTGCTTAATTGCATTATTAATACTGTTATCTTGGCGCGATGCTATTTCTTTCACATCTGATTTTTCCACCAATTCAGCAAGGGTAATATTATTCAAAAATTCTTCTATGCGTGCGCTTAAGTCTGACCACAAATTATGTGTTAAACAACGCATACCACTCTGACAGCCGGTATCGGCACCTTGGCAACGTGTTGCATCGACCGATTCGTCTACGGCGCTAATAATATCGCCAACAGAGATAACGCTCGCTTCACGCCCTAGTAAATAACCACCACCAGGTCCACGAACAGAACTTACTAGGCCATTTTTACGTAAACGAGCAAATAATTGTTCAAGGTAAGACAAAGAAATTTCTTGTCTTTGTGAAATATCAGCAAGGGCTACAGGACCTACACCTGTGTGTAGTGCAACATCCAGCATAGCTGTAACGGCATATCTGCCTTTTGATGTTAACTTCATAACGCCCCCTGCACAAAAGAGTGCAAATTTTAATTACCAGAGTAAATTAGTCAAGTATTATCACTTGATAAAAATTTGATTTAGAAACTCTTACTTTTAAATTGTAGAGTTAACAAATTTTCAATACTTGACCTCTTTGGTCAAGTATTACAGCCATTGTAATTACCTGAGTAATTTAGTCAAGTATTAGCGCGTTAATTAGTCTAGGTCTTTTATAACTAATAGCTATACCTAAGTTACTTAGGGATAGCCTTATTAATTGAGGTGAGAATACCGCGTAAAATATTCATTTCAGCATCTTCAGGGTGAGCTCGGTTAAACAAACGGCGCAATTTAGTCATAACTAAACCAGGGTGTTGCTTGATGATAAAACCTGTTTTAAACAACGTGTCTTCAAGGTGATCATAAAACAACTCTGTTTGCTTTGAGCTTGGGTAAACTGCATCGTCTTCTTCAACCTTTTTAGGTTGTTGATTTAAAAATGCCATGCGAGTTTCGTAACTAAGTGTTTGTACGGCCATAGCTAAATTAAGCGAGCTGTACTCTGGATTAGCAGGAATACATACATGGTAATTACAAAGCTGTAATTCTTCATTAGTTAAACCACTGTTTTCACGACCAAATACTAGCGCTACAGGACCATTTACGGCTTCAGCAACGAGCTTTTCACCACATTCACGTGGTTCAACCATTGGCCACGAAAGCGTACGAGAACGCGCACTTGTGCCAATCGTTAATGTACAGTCAGCGATAGCTTCTTCAACGGTACCTACAATAACTGCATTGCCTAAAACATCAGTTGCGCCTGCAGCTAATGCACTTGCTTGGCTGTCTATTTCGCAAGCAGGATCAACTAAATAAAGTTTTGATAAACCCATGGTTTTCATGGCGCGAGCCGCCGAACCAATATTGCCCGAATGTGACGTGTTAACTAAAACAATGCGAATATCATCTAAGATCATTACTGTGCTACTTTGCTATGCCAAAAAATTGCGCAAATTCTAACATGAAAATGTAATAAGATCCTAGATTCAAAAGGCTAGATCCTATGATCAAACCCAATATAACGATTCTTACATGGATAAGATGTCGCTGAAATCAAAGTATGGTTTCAGCGACATAAGTTCTAGGGATATAACGCCGATTTGTTTTGATGCTTAAACCATTGCCGCTTTTACATAGACATCAAAACGGTTCTTTTTGGTTTTGATCTGCATACTTGGGGTTTTTTCGTTTAAGAATGGGGCGTAATCGGGGCGTTTTACAACAACGCGCTTACTGGCAAGTGGATAGGCAAAATCAAGTAGGTCGTCAGCGTCGTTGTCTGCACCAACAAGCTCTTGGAATACGCGCATTTCTTTTTTAACTAATGCTGATTTTTCGCGATGCGGGAACATGGGATCTAAATAAACAACATCAGGCATGCTTTCGCATTGAGAGAGCAAAGTATGACTTGAGCCAAATATTAGGCTCATGTTTTCTTTCATCCACAAACCAATTTCAATATCGCTATAGGCTCGCTTTAAACCATCGTATAAAAGTGCAGCTACAACCGGGTGACGTTCATGTAATATAACTTTGCACCCTAGCGAGGCAAGTACAAAACCATCTCGCCCTAAACCAGCGGTAGCATCAAGTACAACAGGCGTTGCGCCTTTATTTAAACCCACCGCTTTGGCAATTGCTTGCCCTTTACCACCGCCAAACTTACGCCTATGGGCGGCAGCACCGGTTACAAAATCAACGTTAATTGCACCTAGCTTAGGCTCGTCGGTTTTAAATAGACTTAACCCTTTATCATCGTAATGTAAACTAAAGCCACTACAATTTTGCGCCCATTGGGCTAAACCAAAGCGTGTTTCTAATTCATTTAAATAAGGGCGTAACTCTTTAAAAGCACACTGAATAACCACAATAAACTCCGACGATAAAATACGCCTGTAGTATATCAACCACTTTACTTTAAAGCACTAAAATAGCTCTATATCACTATGATGATTCGTATTGACCTTTGCGGCTTCCGCTTTAGTACGTAAATTGGATATAAGTTCATTGCGGCTTTCGGCAACTTGTTTAAGCTGATATTTGATAAAGGCTAAATCACTATTAGCCGATACAAATAACTGCATTGTTTGATCCAATTGAGATATATATAAAGTGAGATCCGCAGGGTTTGCTTGTGTTTGTTGTAGCTTAATAGCGCAGTCAAGTTCATGTAGCTGCTCTATAAACTCTTTAGTACTTTTGTTTTGCTCTACATTTTGAGTAGTTAACTGCTTAACAATATCTTGAAGGGCTGTACTTATTTGAGCTGCCTGCTCATAACTGCTTTCGCTTCTTTCCATGGTAACAATCTTCTCGTTGGTTACTTCTAATATATGCGGGAACAGATCTTTGTAGCGCCCATACAAAGCATCGTTATCAACTGGCATATTTTTTATCAAAAGGGACACTTTGGGATAATTAATGATAGTGCTGCTACCAATATCAACAAATCGCTGAGCATTTCGATGTTGCTCAAGCAGCTCTTGTTCTAACGGGCAAACACCACTTTGCTGGCTGTAAAAAATACCTTTTCCTTGATACCAAAACACAACCACAACATCTAAATTTAAAGGAGCAAAAAAGGTAAAAAAGTATTCACTCAACGATTGAAAATTATTAGCGTGATAACTTTGTCCAACGTAGCGCATTATACGCCCCATATCGCCTGACTCTGTCATTGCCATTTCAGCTGTTTTATTCGCTTTTACTATATCCAATTTTAGTTTTGCGCATTTTTGCCTATATTCGTAAAGTACCTTTATTCGCGCTATTAACTCTTCTGCGTTAAAAGGTTTTGTAATGTAATCAGATGCGCCGACGCTATAACCTTTTACCCGGTCGCTTAGCTCTATTTTAGATGAGAGAAACATAACGGGAATATCCTGAGTATTTTGACTTTGCTTTATTGTTTTACATACGTCATAACCTGACATACCTGGCATTTCAATATCGAGTAAAATAATATCTGGGTTGTATTTATTGGTTAGCCTTAATCCTTCATCGCCATCTTTTGCATGAATTATTTTACAAAACCCTGCTAAAGACTCTTCAATTATATGATGAACATACTTGTCGTCATCAATTGCCAATACCAACTTTGCCATGCCTTAGTCCATTTTATTAGGTGTGCTAAAAGCATAGTACGGTAGGATGAAATTACTAAAAATTATTAGATAATAATTTTAAAATAATAAAAAAGCGCCATTAAGGCGCTTTAATTTGATTTGTGCTAAATATTAATTTTTAAACAGCAATACCGCTATGGCGTAGTAACGCGTCGACATTTGGCTCACGACCACGGAACTTTTTAAATAATTCCATTGGCTCTTCACTGCCGCCTTTTTCTAAAATATTTTGCATGAAGGCTTGCCCTGTATCAGCGTTAAAAATACCTTCTTCTTCAAATTTAGAAAATGCATCAGCAGAAAGTACTTCAGCCCATTTATACGAGTAGTAACCTGCACTATAACCACCGGCAAAAATATGGCTAAAACCATTTTGAAAACGGTTAAACTCAGGCGGTTTAACGATTGATGTGCGGCTACGTACATCGTTTAGTACTGCTTGAATTTGGCATTGCTCACCCACTTTGTAATCGTTATGGATTTTAAAATCGAATAACGAAAACTCAATTTGACGTAGCATTTGTACGCCTGAGTTATAGTTTTTAGCAGCAAGTAACTTATCAAGTAACTCTTTAGGTAACGGCTCACCCGTTTCATAATGACCTGAAATAAAGCTCAGGGCTTCTTCGGCATAACACCAATTTTCTAAAAACTGACTAGGAAGCTCTACCGCATCCCACGCTACACCATTAATGCCAGCCACTGGCGCGGCATCAACTTGTGTAAGCATGTGGTGAATACCATGACCAAACTCATGAAATAAAGTAGTTACTTCGTCATGAGTAAACAGCGCCGGTTTATCGCCAACCGCCTTATTAAAGTTACACACTAAATAAGCCACTGGAGTTTGTAGTTCGCCGTTAGCGCGTACTTTACGACCCATACAGTCGTCCATCCACGCGCCGCCACGTTTGTGGTCGCGTGCATATAAATCGAGATAAAAACGTCCGCGTAGAGTATTGCTACTATCTACAATTTCAAAAAAACGTACATCTTTGTGATAAGTATCAAAGTCAGTAACTTCTTTTACGCTAATACCAAATAAGCGATTAACGGTTTCGAATAAGCCGCTAAGCACTTTATTTGCTGGGAAGTAAGGACGTAGTACTTCGTCTGAAATTGCATACTTTTCTTGCTTAAGCTTTTCGCTGTAGTAACCAAAATCCCATGCTTGTAATTCAGAAATACCGTGTTTTTGCTCAGCATACGCTTTTAGCTCGGCCACTTCTTGCTCTGCTTGTGGTTTTGATTTAGCTGCTAGGTCTTCTAAAAATGAGAATACTTGTTCTGGTGTTTCGGCCATTTTAGTTGCCAGTGACTTTTCAGCGTAGCTGTTAAACCCTAGTAACTGTGCAAGTTCATGGCGAAGCGCAAGCTCCTCGCTCATAATATCAGAGTTATCAAACTCACCGGCGTTAGGGCCTTGATCTGATGCGCGCGTAGAAAACGCGGTGTAAGTTTCTCTGCGTAATTCGCGGTTATCTGCGTAAGCCATTATTGGTAAATACGACGGGAAATCGAGTGTAAATAACCAGCCCTCTAATTCTTTACTTTTTGCGGTATCGGCTGCAAGTGCAAGAGCTGATTCTGGCAAGCCAGCTAAGTCGCTCTCATCAGTAATATGTTTGTGCCAAGCAAGTGTGGCATCCATTACGTTGTTGCCAAATTTTGAGGCAAGTTCTGATAAACGCGCGCTAATTTCGCCGTAGCGTGTTTGCTGCTCTGCCGCCAGAGCAATACCCGATAATTTAAAATCGCGTAGCGCATTAGTAATTGTTTTTTGTTGTGCTGTAGTCAGCGTTTTAAATTCGTCACTGTTATAAAGCGTATTATACGCGTTGTATAAACCTTGGTGCTGACCTACAAATGTTGAATATTCAGATATTAACGGTAAGCACTGCTCGTAAGCTTCACGTAATTCGTCGTTATTCATTACTGAATTTAAATGCGATACAGGGGAGAACATGCGCGATAATTTATCGTCGGCTTCTTCAAGGGGTAATACTAAGTCATCCCACGTATACGAGCCTTTAGCTAACACGTCATCAATGGCTTTACGACAAAGCTCGATACCGTCTTTTAGTGCTGGTACTACGTACTCAGGCTTTATTTTTGAAAATGGTGGTAAGCCTTCAAGGCCAATTAATGGGTTGCTCATAAATACTCTCTTTGCGTTAATGCATTACATTTTAAATTGGGTCTAAAAGTAAAAAAACAACTCAACTGCTTTTAAGTTGTGTAATTTTAATATGGTTGCTCCAGAGCAAAACACAAATAACCCATTAGTGAATCAGCCACTTTATAACGCTCTAGTACCGTATCAACTAAATTATTGCTACATACTTGTTTTTGAGTAAGCGAGCTAATGGCTATAAAGTCTTTTCGTTTGAGCTCATCTATTAAGGGATGATCTTTTTCAAAACCTCTTGGCGGGCGTTTTAGCGATTCTCCTGACATTTCAAATATAGATTTAAATTGCTCATCATAAATTGCTTTTTTATAGCTATTTGGGTTTTCATCTATGCAGGTTCTAATTGCGTTAAGCGCCTTTGATTCTGGTCGCCAAATACCAGCACCTACAAAACATTCGTCATTTGCTAAGTGGAAGTAAAAACCCGGGGCGTGTACGTCTTTTCCCATAAAATGGCGAAATTGAATCCCTATATTAATTTTATATGGGGTTTTATCTTTACTAAAACGCGCGTCTTTATGGATTCTCATTAAGCTACCGCCCACTTTTTTATCTGATGCAACAAAATGGCTAGAAACATCAGCAAGTGGTGCTTGCATTTGCCTAATGAAATCTAAAGCGGGCTCTCTTACGTATTCCTCATACTGTGATTTATGGTCGTTAAACCAGTCTCTATTATTGTTTTTATCAAGCTGAGCAAGAAATTCGAATGTTTTTTTACTAAACATAGGTCACCTAAACACTCTTTATTTTTAAAACTTAATGTTATGCTAATGCGCATAAAACTCAACGCCTAAGGACATAAAATGACACAACACTTTGATTATATTGCAATCGGTGGTGGCAGTGGTGGTATTGCCTCTGCAAATAGAGCGGCAATGCGTGGCGCTAAAGTAGCACTTATAGAAGCAAAACACATGGGCGGCACGTGTGTAAACGTGGGCTGTGTACCTAAAAAAGTAATGTGGCACGGTGCTCAGGTTGCCGAAGCAATTAATTTATATGCCCCAGATTACGGCTTTAATGTTGAAGTTAAAGGCTTTGATTGGAGCAAACTAGTAGAAAGCCGTGAAGCCTACATTGGCCGAATTCATAAAGGTTACGACAGTGGCCTTGCTAGCAATGGCGTTACTGTAATTAAAGGCTTTGCTAAATTTGTAGATAATAAAACAGTTGAAGTAAACGGCGAGCACTACACAGCCGATCATATATTAATTGCAGTAGGCGGCCGCCCAAGCATTCCGCATATTGAAGGCGCTGAACACGGTATCGATTCAAATGGCTTCTTTGAGCTAAAAGAGCAACCTAAGCGCGTTGCAGTTATTGGCGCAGGCTACATAGCCGTTGAGCTTGCTGGTGTATTACATGGTTTAGGTACTGAAACACATTTATTTGTACGTAAGCATGCCCCACTTCGTAGTTTTGACCCATATATTGTAGATACGCTTGTTGATGTTATGGCTGCTGAGGGCCCTACTCTTCATACTGAATCTGTACCCCATAAATTAGTTAAAGAAGATGACGGCTCTGTAACACTACATTTAGATAACGGCAAAACTCATAACGTTGATCAAGTTATTTGGGCTATTGGCCGCGAGCCAACAACTAATGCTATTAACGTTGCTGCTGCGGGCGTAGAAGTAAACAGCAGTGGTTTTGTAAAAGTTGATGAGTATCAAAATACTACAGCTAAAAACGTTTATGCAGTTGGCGATATAATCGAAAATGGTATTGAACTTACACCAGTAGCAGTAAAAGCAGGGCGTACTTTATCTGAGCGCTTATTTAATAAAGAGCTACCAGATGATTTAAAAATGGATTACAGCCTAGTTCCTACTGTTGTATTTAGTCATCCACCAATTGGGACTATTGGCTTAACTGAGCAAGAAGCTATTTCTCAGTATGGCGAAGAAAACGTTAAGATTTACCAATCTGGTTTTACGGCTATGTACACAGCGGTAACTAAACATCGCCAGCCTTGTAAAATGAAGCTTGTATGTGCCGGCCCAGACGAAAAAGTAGTTGGCCTACATGGTATTGGTTTTGCGGTTGATGAAATGATTCAAGGTTTTGCAGTTGCCATGAAAATGGGCGCAACTAAAGCTGATTTTGATGCTGTTGTTGCGATTCACCCGACTGGCTCGGAAGAATTTGTAACGATGCGCTAGGCGCTAAACTCTAAGTTCTCAATTATAAAAAGCCCTTGCTAAGTAAATAGTAAGGGCTTTTTAATGCTTGTTATATTTTGCACAACAAACCACTTAAAACGTCACATTAAAAACATCCATTCAACATTAAATAAATATCTAAGCTATTATTTTAACAGTAAAAATATTAGACCGATAAAAATATTAAAAGTTTAAATTTTGTTTTGGCTTTAAGGCATTTTTACAATTAGAATCTCGCGCATTTATAGTTTCTCTTGGTTTTTTATGTTTTTACTACGGTCATTTATTTACTTACTGTGTCTAGCGGGTGTTGCTCATTTAATTCAACTTGAAGGCTTTGAATTAAAACAGTATGCACTTTACAGTGAAGAAACTCTTACTGAACATATGCAAGATGTTTTAACTTTTTTAAGCTGTATTTTGTTTTTCTATGCTTCGCGAATTAACTTTCAACTCAAAATACCGGCAGTATTACTTGCTGCGTTATCGGCAATGATGTTTGTAAGAGAGTTTGATACCTACCTCGACTTATACTTTTTTGATGGCGCTTGGCAAAGTATCGTCTATTCAATTTTAGCTGGCGTGTTTGTTTATTTAATAACAAACAGAGGAAGTATTTTTAACTCTTTAAAAGCCTATAGCCTCACTCCTAGTTATGGAATTTGCTTATCAGGCATGGTTACTTTACTCGCATTTTCGCGAATGATGGGCAAAGGCGCATTTTGGCATTCAGTAATGGGCGATGACTACGTACGTGCAGTAAAAAACATTGTTGAAGAGGGTATAGAAACGCTTGGCTATACTCTAATCTTTATTTCAGCCATTGAGCTTGTACTCATATGCCGAAAAAGAATGGCTAAAAATCACAAACATGGCGCTGATGAAGTAACTCAATAGCGTTTCTCCATTTTTATTGGTTACTTTTTTTGCACTAAATTTGCTAATTGGTTTAATAAATCAATATACTGAGCCTGTTTTTATCAACTCGCGTTTAATTGGATATTATGACTAAAGATATATTGCTGCATCCGTTTCTTCTTTCAATTGTAATGATCACAATTGCATTTGTACTAAAAGTACTTGTTGATAAGCTGGCTAAAAATCGCGCAGAAAAAAAAGAAAAAGATATTCGTTACATCGCACACAATATTAAGCACTTTATTAATTTTGTAATGATGATATCGCTGCTATTTGTATGGTCTACTGAAATTCAAAACTTTGCACTTTCTATTGCTGCTTTTGCCGTGGCGATTGTACTTGCAACGCGTGAGTTTATTCAGTGTGTAATAGGCTTTTTTTACCTCGTAACAACTCGCCCGTTTAGAGTGGGTGATTGGATACAAGTAGGTGATTACTTTGGTGAAGTAGCTGAAACGGATTGGATAAAAACAACCATGCATGAAATTGATATACATACTTATCAATTTTCTAGAAAAACCATATACATACCAAATAATAAGCTGATTACCAGCTCTATTAAAAACTTAAACTTTGTAAAACGCTTTGTTACACATCATTTTATTATTGTCCGTCGAGAAAGCTTTAATCCGTACCCTATTCACGACACATTGACTGAACAAGCTAAACTGTACTGCGAAGAGTTTCAAGAAGTAGCGAGCCGTTATAATTCGATGATTGAGCGCAAACTTGATGCAAAAATATCTGGCCCAGAACCAGTAATTCACTTTGGTACAACCGATTTAGGTGAATTTAAAGCAAGCTTTACCTTGTTTTGCCCAACAGAAAAAGCGCTTGAGATAGAGCACAAATTAACAGAGTGCTTTTTTGCGTTATGGTATAAAGAGGCTGAAAAAAATAAAGAGGATGAAGGAGAAGCCTAAACCTTGCCTACACAAAGTAAAAATACAAATCGTAGGTGCGAATTTATTTCGCGCTCTATTTCTAAGTCTGTATTTAAAAAGCGAGGTGTAAAACCTCACCTACCCAAAGTAAGAATGCAAATCGTAGGTGCGAATTTATTTCGCGCTCTATTACGTGAGCGTATATTTAAAAAGCGAGGTGTAAAACCTCACCTACAATAAACATCAAGCATATAGGTGCGAATTCACTTCGCGCATAGAGCCCAGCTTAAAAGTAAAAAGCGAGGTGTAAAACCTCACCTACAATAAACATCAAGCACGTAGGTGCGAATTCACTTCGCGCTTGAGTAATACTTAAGCTGTACCACCGACTGTTAACCGATCAATTTTAAGGCTTGGTTGGCCTACGCCTACGGGTACGCTTTGACCATCTTTACCACAAACACCCACACCTTTATCAAGCGCTAAGTCGTTACCAACCATAGATATTTGCTGCATTACTTCTGGGCCGTTACCAATAAGCGTTGCGCCTTTAATTGGTTGAGTAATTTTACCATTTTCAATTAAGTACGCCTCTGATGCGCTAAATACAAACTTACCTGAGGTTATATCAACTTGTCCGCCGCCAAAGTTAGGCGCAAATACACCTTTTTTAACACTACTGATAATATCGGCTTGGCTGTACTCTCCGCCTAACATGTAGGTGTTAGTCATGCGAGGCATAGGTAAATGTGCGTAAGACTCACGACGTGCGTTACCGGTAGGACTTACCCCCATTAAACGCGCGTTTAGCTTATCTTGCATATAGCCTTTTAAAATACCGTTTTCGATGAGTACGTTGTAAGCAGCTGGTGTGCCTTCATCATCCACATTAAGTGAGCCACGGCGATCGGCCATGGTGCCATCATCAACAACAGTACACAGCTCAGATGCTACTTTTTGGCCCACTTTACCACTAAACGCAGACGCGCCTTTGCGGTTAAAGTCGCCTTCAAGTCCATGCCCTACTGCTTCGTGTAAAAGCACGCCAGGCCAACCATTACCAAGTACAACTTCCATCGTGCCTGCAGGTGCATCAATAGCTTCAAGATTTACTTTAGCTTGGCGTACAGCTTCTTCAGCAAATTCCATCCAACGTGGTTTACCATCAACAAGTTCTTTAAAGTAACCATAATCTAAACGTGCACCACCACCTGCGCCACCGCGTTCACGGCGACCATTTTTTTCAAGCAGCACTGAGCAGTTTAAACGAATAAGCGGGCGAATATCGGTGGCAAACGTACCGTCACTTGCTGCGATTAATACTTCTTCGTATACCGCCGACATTGAACTAATTACTTGCTCTGCATCGGGTGCTAGTTCACGAATATAGTTTTCAAGTTCGCGTAATAAACTCACCTTGTCGGTATCGCTCATACTCGAAATTGGCTGATGCGGTGCAAACTGCTCTTTAGCTTTAACATCACTAAATACTTTAATCGCTCTATCTTCGCCAGCATCTGCGATGCTACGAGCCGCTGTAGCCGCCTTATTAAGTGCTTCAAGATTTATTGCATCAGAGTAAGAAAAACCTGTTTTTTCGCCGCTTACAGCACGTACCCCAACGCCACGTTCAACGTTATAAGAGCCTTCTTTAACTAAGCCGTCTTCAAGCACCCACGACTCGTGATGGCTTGATTGAAAATATAAATCGGCGTAATCCACTTTATGCTGATGTATGTAAGCGAGCGTTTTTTCGAGCTCTTCTCTATTTAACTGGCTGTCGTGTAGTAAATGCTGTTCAACCGAATTCATAATAAATGCTCTCTAAATCGTTGATGAGACTGCACGGGCATATCTCGTCTAATTTTTTGTAACTGGTCTAAATCTGCGTTGCAGCTTATAAAACCGGTGCCTGTTGGCAATTCACTCAGGATACTTCCCCAAGGTGAAATAATAATACTGTGGCCATATGTTTGTCGGCCATTTTCATGTGTACCGTACTGAGCTGCTGCAACTACATAACATTGCGTTTCTATTGCGCGAGCTGCTAATAATGGCTGCCAATGCGCTTGTCCTGTGACGACTGTAAATGCACTTGGTACTAAAATAATATCGGCGCCTTGGCGTACTAGTTCATTGAATAAGCCACTAAAGCGCAGATCATAACATACTGTTAAGCCTATTTTACCAAAGGGAGAATCAACCACCACCACATCGCTACCTGCTTGGGTAAAATCTGACTCTCGATAGCTACCTGTTTGATCATCTACGTTTACATCAAATAAATGTATTTTGTTATACGTTGCAACCAGCTCGCCTTGATTATTATATAAGTGCGATGCTGCATAATATTTATGTTCGTTAAATGGCTCAGGCATTGTCCCTGCATTTAACCAAATATTATGGTGTTGGCACAATTCACTAAGTTGTAGTTTGTATCGCTCAACTTGCTTAGCAACACGTAACGTATCGTTACCACTTTTACTAAACACTAAAAAAGCCTCAGGCAAACAAACAAGTAATGGTCTTGTTGCGGGGAGTGTTTTAAGTGCACGCTTTAAGCTTGCTATGTTGTCATCAGGGTTTACTCCTGAACACATTTGCAGGGCAACTATTGTGGGAGTGCTTAGTATTTCAGTTTTGTTCATTGCGTTACTGTTACTTGTGCATCTTTAAGTTTTAAATCGACTGATGCTTGTGGCTGATTTTGCGCAGCTTGAGGAAGCGTAACTTCACGACTTTTTCTGTCGAGTTCTTGAACAATAGGATCGTTCATTTTACCCGTTACTTTAAAGTTGATCTCTGAGATGACGCGCGCAGAATGAATAACTTTATCAATTGCTAAGGCAGCAAGCCCTGTTACTGGGTTTACCATCCATGCAACTATAACCGGAATACTCGAGGTTACCTGCGGCGCTACAGCAAGATCATAATCTATATCAAGCGTGTTTAAATTTGCATAACCTTTAATGGTTAAATCGGCGGGTACGCCGTCCATTTTAGTATCTTTAGTGTAAGCAATACCGTTTTCTAACTGCATAGTGCCTTGCATGCTGTTATAAAAAAAGCCCTTTGAAAACACATCTCTAAAATCAAGTTTCAGCTTGCGTACTAATGAATCAAGGCTCAGTAACGAAAATACGCGTGCCCCGCCATCGCTAACTTCAGTTAAGTGACCTTCTCCTAAATCCCAAGCTATCTCGCCACTTAAACTTTTCACATCAAAATCATAAGGTGCTGCTTGCCAAGTAAGATCATAATTTAGATCGGCTTTTGAGTCTTTAATCGCGGAGGTTATATCAAACTCACCAAACAGTGCGCCTATGTCATCACTTTTAAGCTCGCCACTTAGCGTTGTTAATCCATTTTGCCACTGCCCTTTAGTGCGCAGTACATGATCGCCTTTATCGACCACAAGTTGTGATATTGATAAACGCTCGCCATCACCCAATAGCGACGCACTCACTTTATCAAGTTGGTAGCGATCTATTTTGCAATCACTACATTCAAACTCAATGGCAGGTATTTTAGTAAGCCAGCTCAAGTCTTCCTCAGGAAGCACATCTGTTATTTCAATTACTTGCTCGGCTTTTTTTGCAAAATTGAGCCTTAGATAATCGGCATTTATCCGGATGGGCTGGCTAGGCTGTGATGTAGGGATAAAAACCCCTGCTCTAAGCTCTTTAGCATTTAACTTTAGGTATAGATCGTCTTTTGATGGCGCTAAACGCATTTCAAAATCATTAAAAATGATGTTACTCGCATCAAGCATACCTATACTTGCAACCACCTCATTAAGCGGTGGCATAATCCCTTTTGATTCTTTATCTGGATTTGCTTTACCAGCTTTAATTATTTGATCAATCAGATCAAACCAAGGCACTAGTTCACTCTGTTCAAGGTTTATATTTACGCTTAAGTCTTTTGGGTTTAATCCTAAATCTTGTTTTCCGAGCACAAAATGGACATTACTAAACTGTGATTTTCCATTTTCTAAAATAGCATTAAAGTAAAACTGCTGGTTGGCGTTTGCGGTAATGAGATTAGAAATGTCATCACCTTGTACTATTGCATCAAGCGCCCACACTTGTTCACTATTTTTATTATAAGGTGCAGGTAAGTTACTCGTTAAGCCAAGTAGTTCTGAGTTTACCTGTGCACGGTAATTAAAGCCTTGCTCGGTAAAATTAAGTACTAAGCCAATATCAACATCACTTTGCCCGCTTAAATAATTTTTTAATATACCTTGCCCACTATCTATTAGTGTATCGGCGTCAATTTTGGCGTTTATATCTATGTTTGCTTGGTAATTTTTTGCATCACTTTTACTGCTGTAATTAATAGTTAGCGGCATGCCCAACCATTTCGCAGTCGCATTTTTAAGTGTGATATTGTCGTTTTTAAAATTAAGCTCGCCAGTTAAGTTTTTAAGCTCAATCCCTGGCGTTGCTATAAATACTGGCAAGTCATTTAAATTAACCTTGCCGCTAACACTGGCCCCACCTTTAAATTTTGAGCCTACTAAAAGCTCAATACTGGCATCGGCTTCGCCTTTGCCCTGCACAACTTTAAAAATTTCAGCAAGAGGTTTGGCAATAGGTGTCGCTGCAAAAAAGTCATGTAACTTTTCCATTTGTGCTTTTTTATCAATTTGCACAATAAGTTCATCAGCATGCATTAAATCTGCAATGCTTACCTGTACACTATTACCAATATCTAAATTAACCAACTTACCTTGCTGGCTATATATGTCCATACGCTCATTATCAAAATGTAGCTGTACGTCGGCATTGGTGACCAAAGGCCAATCAGGATCAAACTCATAGGTTGCGTTGTCTATTTGCGCTAATACACCAAACTGGCCACTACCACCGGTGAATGGAAAACCAGATAAAGGTCCTGCAAATAAGACTTGTGCTTTAGATACTTCTCCGCCTTTAATTGCGCCATTTAAATAGCTAACGAGCTCAGGGCTCATTGCTTTTAATGGGAAGTAATGACCTGCAATTTTGGCATCTGGGGCGAAGGCTTCAGCGTAAAGATCTAATCGAGGATCATCTGTTAGACTAATTTGTAATTCTGCAGCAAGAGTGACTTCATCATTATCAAACCATATATTGTCACTACTTATATGCCAGCCATCATCTCGCTTAGCTAAATCTAGCTCTACATTTAGCTGATTATAATTTATGTCGTTACTAAAGCTTTCACCTGTAACTAATGTGCCATTTTCACCAAATAAATTTATTCGACCACTACTTTGATTAAGTAAACCATTTACTCTAAGTCCTTGTGCTGCAGGTACCGACCTTAATTCTTGCCAGCCAATATTGTCAGCCTCAAACCATAATTGCCATTGCTGTGCATTAGAGAAATTTAAATAAGCTTGATCTATTTGCCCACTAGGTTGGCGCTCTAAAAATGGTTCAAGTGCATTAAAATTACTTAGCCCTGCTAGGTTACTCAGTAATTCAAAATCAACTTGATGGAGCCACACTTCATTTTTCGCCCCTAGTTGAGCTTCAAACTCTAAACTTGGCCATGCTTTATCGTTACTATTAAATGTTAAACCTGTGCTTTTTAAGTGCCAGCTATTTTGATCTGGGTATAAGTGAAAGCCACCTTCACTCAAACTAACTTGTTGGCTTTGCTCTTCTCGCTGCCAACGCACAAAGCTTGGTAGCCACTGCATTTTTATATCGCTTACAAAACCTTTATCTAGTTTTAGCCACGCTTGTAAATTAATATCGCTATGCAGTTGTTGTTTTTCGGTATTAATATATTGTGCAAACCAGTTAGATACATCGACTTTGTTAGCCTGCACATAAATGTCGCCCGCAACTTGCTCTAGGGTATCGCCAGTAAGTGCTATGCGCGCATCAAAATCACCGACCGAAATACCCGGCAATGCTAAGCTCCCACTACCAAGATGCTGCTCATCTTCATTTTGCCAAACAATATTTTTGAGGAGTAACTTACGCTCTTTACCGTCTTCTAGAACAAAGTTAATACTGGAATTTTCTATTGCAAAATGACCCGTTTTACCCAAAAACAGTTCTTCAATTAGCTCTTTTTGCTCAAAAGAGACTTCGTCGTTGTCACCGGTTTTAAATAAGTTGGTAATATTTACACTGGTATGAAAACCATTAATAACAAAATAATTAGATCTAAGTTGCAGCGCTTTTAAGCTTTCCCATAAGTTTAGCTCTAAGCTGGTTTTAGCAATGGTGAGTGATATTGGTGCAGTTTCGTTATCTTTAAACGATAAATTCTCTAATACTAATGCAGGACCACTGCCCTGCCAACTAGCTGATATTTCACCTATAGATAAGCTTATTTCAAACTTTTCGTGTAAATAGCTTTCTATATTCCCTTTGTATTCGTTTGCATACGGAAGGGTATATTTTAAAATTGAAACAATAACGGCCAGTAATACCAAAATTATGGCGCAGGTCTGCCATAATTTTCTAAAACAAAAAAAACAGACCGCTTTTGCTTTCATTACATCATTACCACATCAAACTGTTCTTGGCTGTATAAGCTCTCTGTTTGAATATTGACTTGCTTACCAATAAATAGTTCAAGCTCGGCAAGGTTATGATACTCGTCGTTTAGTAAGGCTTCACTTACAGCTGGCGCTGCATATACCATAAACTTATCGGCAGCGTATGCTCGATTAACGCGTACTATTTCACGCAGTATTTCGTAGCACACTGTTTCAACTGTTTTTTGCGATCCACGACCAGAACACGCCGGGCATACATCACATAAAATATGTTCTAAGCTTTCGCGTGTACGTTTACGCGTCATTTCAACAAGCCCAAGTGCTGAAAGCCCATTGATATTTGTTTTAGTGCGATCTTTTGCGAGTGCTGATTCAAGTGAATGTAATACTCGGCGCTTATGATCCTCACTTACCATATCTATAAAGTCGATAATGATAATACCGCCTAAATTACGCAGCCTAAGCTGGCGAGCAATTGCAGAGGTTGCTTCTACGTTGGTATTAAAAATTGTTTCTTCTAAATTACGATGTCCTACAAATGCACCAGTATTAACATCAACAGTCGTCATTGCTTCTGTTTGGTCAATAATTATATAACCACCAGATTTTAGCGTGACTTTACGATGTAGTGCTTTTTGAATTTCGTTTTCAACGTCAAACAAATCAAATATAGGTCGCTCACCTGGATAGTATTCGAGTACTTGAGACAGTTGTGGAACAAACTCTTCAGTAAATAACTTTAGCTCTTCATGAGTAAGTTTAGAGTCAACGCGAATGCGTTCCATATCTTCGCCTACATAGTCACGTAGGGTTCTAAAGGCAAGCGTTAAATCTTCGTGAAGGATGCTGGCCTTACTGGTTTTTTTGCGACGAGCTGTAATTTTTTCCCACAGTTTTCTTAAAAAACCGGCATCGTGTCGTAATTCTGCTTCGCTAGCGCCTTCGGCTGCTGTACGTACAATAAAGCTGCCATTTTCATCGCCATATTCTGCGACTATTTTTTTAAGGCGTGAGCGCTCTTCTTCAGTTTCAATACGCTGACTAACCCCTACATGGGTCGCATCTGGCATAAACACTAAATAGCGAGAAGGAATAGTTATATCTGTGGTGAGTCTTGCGCCTTTAGTGCCTAGCGGATCTTTTACCACTTGCACCATAATGTATTGGCCTTGACGAACTAACTCTCTAATGTCTTGTACTTTTTTTATTGGTACGTCGTCTACGCCTTCAACAATAGAGGCACTATTTACAATATCGGATGCATGTAAAAATGCCGCTTTTTCAAGGCCGATATCAACAAAAGCAGCCTGCATACCCGGAAGTACACGGCTTATTTTTCCTAGGTAAATATTGCCTACAATACCTAGATTACCAATTCGCTCTAGCTGTATTTCTTGCAGTACACCGTTTTCTATTAGGGCAACACGGCTTTCGCTCGGTGTGACATTGATCAGTAATTCTGTACTCATGTTACCTTCTTAAGAATGTTTTTAATAATTGTTCGGTTTCATATAAAGGTAAGCCTACAACAGAAAAATAGCTACCCGCAATGTGAGTTACAAAGCGACCACCTAAACCTTGGATACCGTAGCCACCGGCTTTATCTTGTGGCTCATTAGAATCCCAGTAGGTATTTATTTCTTCATCAGTTAAAGTTTTAAAGGTGACATCTGTGCTTACAACACAGCTAAGCACATCATTTTGCGTCGCAAATGCAACTGCGGTAAGTACTTGATGTGTGTTACCTGATAAACGTTTTAATGTGTGTATAAAATCGTTTTTATCACGAGGTTTACCCAGTGATTCATTATCGATAACAACCACGGTATCACTACCAAGTACAGGGCGATCAGTATATCCAAGCTCTACACCGCTTTGGGCTTTCAAGCGAGCTAAACGCTCAACAAGTGCTCTAGGTTGCTCGTTTGGAAGTGGGCTTTCATCTGCATCAACACTAAATTGTGTAAATTCGACACCTAATTGGCTTAATAACTCTTTACGACGGGGAGAGGCTGATGCCAAATATACTGCGGTAGTCATTACCTGATCCTAAAATGTCTGCGATATTTACGAAGTAGTAAAAACACCCAAAACCAACTAACCATTCCGGTTGCTACTGGCCATAAATACTGTGGATTAAAGTAAACCCCTAACAAAAAGTGATTTAGCCAAAACTGCATTAAATGATACAGCGTTAAAAACAAACCAATTAATAAGCTTTGTTGCCAAAGCGAAAAGTTACGAATTTTTTGAAAGTTGCTCGCGGTTACAAATATACATATTGAAAATGTAAGCGAGTTCACACCTAGCGGTGAGCCAGATGCTAAATCTATTAATAAACCAACAACCCAAGCAGTACCAATATTTAAACGATGCGGTACTGCCAACGACCAATACATAAGTACAAGTAAAACCCAGTCAGGTCTAAATGGTTCAAACGAAAAAGGGAGCGGCATTAATGCCATTATTAACGCAAAAAAGATGCTTAGCGCAATTA
The DNA here is from genome assembly GCF_015864505.1 of Pseudoalteromonas sp. SWYJ118. NCBI lineage: Bacteria > Pseudomonadati > Pseudomonadota > Gammaproteobacteria > Alteromonadales > Pseudoalteromonadaceae > Pseudoalteromonas > Pseudoalteromonas sp. SWYJ118. The sequence continues at coordinate 52,605 of NZ_JADYXC010000007.1, forward strand.
ACAATGAATAACGGTTAATCATCGCTGATTTGCTCCTGTTGATTACGCCATAAAATAACCAGCAAACGAATGCGATCTAATTGCGCAATAGGTTCTGCAAAAACTTGTGCAAACGGGCGGCCTTCATCACGATTTATTTCGGTTACTACAGCCACCGGGTATCCCTCTGGGAATGTGCCACCTAATCCTGATGTAACAAGTACATCGCCAATTCGCACATCTAAGCTGTGCGGAACGTGAGAGAGCTTAACGACGTTAATTTTACCTATGCCCTCAACAACCGTTCGTACATCGTTACGCAGTATACGCACAGGTGTGGCATGCGTAGTGTCGGTCATGAGTAATACGCGTGACGTAGTTGACCCTACTTTAGTTAATTGCCCTACTACACCCATCTCATCAATTACGGCTTGGCTTTCACTAAGTCCATCGGTGGTACCACGATTTATAACAACTTGATGGCTATACGGGTTTGAATGCACAGAAAGTACTTGAGCAATAATTTTACGATTTGATTGCTTTGCAGATGAGCCTAATAAGGCGCGTAGTTTTTGGTTTTCTCTGGCTAGAAATTGATACTGCTGAAGTTGCTCGCTTTGTAGCATTTGCTTTTTTTTCAGCGCTTCGTTTTCAGTAAGAAGTTGCTCTCGCGTATGCAGGCTTTTAGCACTTAAGCTAAATAATTCGTAGGGTAAATTAGCAACATAAATTAGTGGGCTAACTAAGGTATTGAGGCTGGTACGAACAACGGTACCACCTTGCGTATATCTGTCTCCAACAATGAGTGCGATACTCAAAAGCACTGCGACAAAAAGTCGCAGTTGCAAAGAGACTGTGCGTCCAAACATTAATTTCATTAGTCGTAACTAAAAACATCACCACCATGAACATCGATCATTTCAAGTGCTTTACCACCACCACGTGCAACACATGTAAGTGGATCATCAGCAACAACAACCGGAATACCCGTTTCTTCCATTAATAAACGGTCTAAATCTTTTAACAATGCGCCACCGCCAGTAAGTACCATACCGTGTGCAGAAATATCTGATGCCAGCTCTGGTGGTGATTGCTCAAGCGCAACCATTACTGCACTCACAATACCCATTAATGGCTCTTGTAGAGCTTCTAGGATTTCGTGCGAGTTAAGTGTGAATGAACGCGGAACACCTTCAGCAAGGTTACGACCGCGCACTTCAATTTCGATTGGCTCATCAGTTTTAAACGCAGAACCAATTTGATGCTTAATATTTTCAGCTGTCGCTTCACCAATTAAGCTACCAAAGTTACGGCGTACATAATTAATGATAGCTTCGTCAAACTTATCACCACCAATACGAACAGATGATGAGTAAACAACGCCGTTAAGTGAAATAATAGCAACTTCAGTTGTACCACCACCAATATCAACAACCATAGAACCTGTTGCTTCTGATACTGGTAAGCCTGCGCCAATAGCTGCTGCCATTGGTTCTTCAATTAAGTAAACTTCACGAGCACCTGCACCCATTGCAGATTCACGTATTGCACGTTTTTCTACTTGAGTAGCACCACACGGTACACAAATTAGTACACGCGGACTTGGACGCATAAAGTTATTGTTATGCACTTGTTTAATGAAGTGTTGTAACATTTTTTCTGTTACAAAAAAGTCAGCAATAACACCGTCTTTCATTGGACGAATCGCTTTTATATTACCCGGTGTACGACCTAACATAAGCTTTGCTTCTGTACCTACAGATGCAACACTTTTAGGTCCACCAGCACGCTCTTGGCGGATAGCAACAACAGAAGGTTCATTTAATACAATGCCTTCGTCTTTTACATAAATTAGGGTATTGGCTGTACCCAAGTCGATCGATAGATCGTTAGAAAAAATACCACGGAGTTTTTTAAACATGAGGCTGGATGACCTTTGAAATACGTTCTTATATTAGCTGCCTCACTTTAACATGCTCAACTATATGAGCAATATAAAGCGCAGCGCCTTTGTGAATTTGTGAAAAAAGGAAGCAAAGCTTCCTTAATTGAGTTTTATCGTTCGCGAACTAAGCGAAAACCAATGTAGTTAGATCTAAAATCAGGCGCTAAAATTAAACGCGTAGATGCACGAGCAAGGCTTGGTGCAAAGTTCCACGCTCCGCCTCTTACTGCTACATCAGACTCACCTGATTCTTTATCGGTCCATTCCCATACATTGCCTACGGTATCGTATAATCCAAATGCATTTGGAGAAAAAGAACCTACTGGTGATGCACGTCTGTTTGACCATTCACTACCACACCAACCACAGTTAGCTAGGTTTTTACCAATTTCGTTACCCCAAGGGTATTCTGTTTCAGTTCCTGCGCGTGCTGCGTATTCCCACTCAACTTCGTTAGGTAAACGAAATTGCTGTCCTGTTTGACCAGATAACCACTCAGCATAAGCTTTTGCATCGTTATAAGTTAAACATACAGCAGGAAAGTCACTGCCTTGCTCAAAACCAGGATTACGCCAATTTAAATTTGCTTCCCATACTGGTTCGCCATTTAAATAATACGCACACCCTTTATTTTTTTCCGCTTGAGTTTTATAACCTGTATTTGCTACAAACTTTTCGTAGGCACCCACGGTTACTTCTTTACTTTGCATAGCGAAAGAATTTGCTATTACTTTTTCAATTACTGGACGTTCATTAGCTAAACCATTGCCGTTAATATCGCCCATTTTAAATTTGCCTGCAGGAATAACGACAACCGGCGTTTCAACGTTTGCATTTAATACATTAACGTTTTCACTAACCTGGCGTGTTGTTACTTCTGGTTGCTCTCGAGTATAGGTCGGTGCAGCAATCGACTTAGGCTTTTTTACTAAATTTGCATTAATTGTTTGCGCTTTATTCAAATCAACACGTGCTTGATAAGGTTTATAACCAAGTTTACGTATTTCAATGTTATGAATGCCCGGCGGTAAACGTGTAATCAAGCGTGTTGAGCCAAAGCTTACACCATCGATAAACACTTCATCGTCGTATACGTTTGATCGTAATGTTAGCTCTACTGATTGATCCTTCTTCTTATTAAGGATAGAAGGGTAATCTTTTTTCACCGATGCAGGTTTAACTGAATAATCACGTACTGGCTGCTCATTTAAGCGAGAAACCGACACCGTGTTGCTATTATCCGCGCTATTACTGAATGTTAACTGACTATCGGTAAATGTATTGTTATACGCTGGTTGATAAGCAGCCGTAAGTGGCGTGCCGTACTCAGAACAATAGCGGTTATCTATGCTTAATAAGCTACATAAACGGCTGCTATTAACTTCGCCGCGCATAGTTACACTTAAGTTAACGTTGTAATTACCTTGACCGCTAAATGCACTGTTAACTACATGGCTACTTAATATTTGTACTTGAGCGCCCGCCAAATTGCGTTTTGGCTCAACAATGCGCTCTTCTGTTAGATTTGCAAAAATTTGATCAACAAAGCGTTTAGTTGCTTTTTGTAGACCCATTTGCTGACCGCGTTGCTCACATGCTGCTAGCGTTTCTGTTCGCTTACAGTTAATAGTGTGGTTAACCTCAAGCGTACCTTCACGTGTAAACTCGTTACGTAAACGCTCTACGCGGGCTGTAGTTAACTGCTCTTTTAAACTTTCTAATGTATTTAAAAGCGTATGCTTAGCAACACGAATTTGTTCTATATCTTTACGGTGGGATGCAATTGCCGCCAACTGCATAGAAATGTCATCTTTATTTTGCTTATGATCAATCACCGCTTTTTGATAGCGTGATTGAGCCGCACTAATATTAATAGTGGGATCGTCAATTAAACGACGGTACATTTCGTTCATCGCATCGAGCGCTTGGTTTTTTTCTTTATCTAGCTCTGTAGAACGAGAACGAAGTAGCTCTAATTGATTTTGTAACTGACTTTCTTCTTTAAGATGTTTTTCAAGTATTCTTGTCGAGTTATCGTATTCTGTCTGTTTAACACTAATCTCTGAGTCAATTCCAGTCACTGTAGCTGTGTCTTGTGCAAATGCACTACTAGCTAACAAACTAGCTGAAATTAAAAGAGATAAAGGAGTAATTCGCATATATTCCAGTCCCAAAAAGCGGCAATTATTTGGTCGTTATTATTTTTTATAATTAAAGCCTTATGCTATGTACTTGCAGCACAAAACACAAGCTTTGTTCAATTATTATATTAGTTTACAACTATTCGCGTGTTTCACGCCAGTAAATAACCCGATCATTTCCTCTAAAGCGTCCAAATTGTAAAATAGTACGAGGATCAAGCTGTGTTCCATCGCCCTGCCAATCCCACTTTAACCAATCATAAGTATTATATTCTAAGGTAAATTCACCCAAACCATTTGGCTGTGCATAAATACCGTTATCTGGCGGATATACTCCCGCTTCTAGCTGGCCAGATACACCAGTCCCATATTTATAGGTTAATTGTGGGCTGCTAGGTGATATTTGAGTAATTTGGGTATGATCAAATACACTACAGTTATCTTCAGCGTTATTTACAAATCCACTGCCGTTATAATACTGAGCCTGCATAGGAATAAGTAAAGGGTCGAGATCGGAGCCTGCGTTATTGCCAAGGACTAAACGTCCAAACCTAAACTCTATTGGCAATGCATTTAGTCGTACGCTATTACAACCACCCGAGCATGCTGTTTGTGTATTAGGTTTATCATTTGCATCAATAAGTGTTGCTCCTTCTATGTCAGAAAGCGTTGCCATTAAGCTCACCATAGCGAACGGTCCGTCTGCTTGCCCTACACCTAATCTTTTAAGTGTCGTGTTGAGTTGGCTCATTTGCCATTGGCCATCGCTTGTATCTCCCCAGTTGTTATTTCCTAGGTTTACTAAGCGGCTAGTAAAATTAGTTGCAGGTACATAGTTACCTACTTCATTATTTTCGGCATGAACGTCTACACTCGATTTATTAAAGCCCGCTTTATAATTAGCCATTAGCTCACCATTTTGATTTTGTGCTTGTACTGTAAAGCCAAGTTCAAAAGGTTGATCAAGATAAGTTAAATTACTGCCGTATTGCGTGCATTGCGCGGCAGCTTGAACCCCAACTACCTGAAACTGCGAAGGTGCAAAACGACCAACGTTATATAGCTCACCTTTTACATCTCCGGCACCAAAATAATCGGCATCTTGAAGGCCTGCTGTTAAATCAATGATGCCAACTTGATCGTAATTATATTGCGATATAGATTCACTCAAACTACCTGTGTCATTAAAGGCAACAGTACTCATAGCTTTAAGCGTACCTTGAATGCCTGGCGTAGGCGCTTTAAGTAATGCCTCTACAAGCGGTTGCTCTGTAATAAAATGCTTAGCTATGTTGTTATTTGTAATATTGCTGTAGTTGTCTGGGAAGCCATCGTTGTTAGTGTCTTGCCCTGTTTGCCACTGCACCGCATTCATTTTCAAATCAAATGCTTCGCCCGTTAGTCTAAATAAACTTCCATCAGCGTCTGCTGCATAACCATCACTTGCAACTTCCATCGCTAATCCAAATGGCTTTACAACATATTCATTTGAACTACCTGTTAGATTTACTGACAGGTTAGTAATTGGATCTAAAATTAAGTTGGTTTTTACATTTAAACTCAACTTTCCTGCATCGGGGTAATTTATAACAATCGGGGCTTTAGACTCACTATCAAAGTTTAGCGTGAACGATTTAGCTGCTTGCTCGACCGCAAAGGTATTATTGTTGTTACTAAGTGAAACCATATCGGAGCAACTTGCACCAGCACTGCATGTATACGATAAATCTAAGCTTACATCGCCACCAGCGGGAAATGCAGCTTCGCATACGCCCGTAGTGGTATTTGTTTTTACCGCTTGAATAGATAGCGCTTTTGCATTAAATCCAGTATTTGAAGGCTTTGCTGATAACTGAGTAGGAATTGTAGTATTTCCATCTGTATCATTATTAAAAATAAATCCAGCATCAGAAAACGTAACTTTACAGCCACTCAAACCAACATTATTACCACCGATATAACAACGAAGAGGTGCAGAAGGATCAGCAGTGTTATATCCAAATGTAACACTACCTGTGGTGCGTTTAGCAAATTCGACAACCGCTGATCCTGTAAAATTAATATTCTCCCCCGTAACCCAACTTTGCTGACCACTATTATCTGGAGAAAGGTTTAAACTAGACGGCTCAGCAAATAATAAGTCGCAGGCATCATTAGCGCAGGCTGTTAGTGTCATTTCTTTAGCTTCACACGTTAGACCTTTGTTATCGCTTATTGTTAAACGATAATGATCCAGTGTTTCTGGTGTATAAATACCACAAAAACCAGGGATACTTTCGGGTACTGGTAGAGCGTCAAACGTTGAGCTCCCTTCGGTAATAATTTGAGTAGCCGATGTAATTGATCCCTGATACGTTACATTTTGAGCGATTCTTACCTCACCAGTTGCAACAATATAGCCCGCAATATTTGCATCGGCTGCAATAGCAACCGCACCATCCACATAAATAGCCAAGTACGCGCCAGTTTCTACTACTATATTTGTTTTACCTATATTCAAAAATGAAGTTGATAGAAGTGAGGTTGTGTCTTTTAAAAAAATACGTGTAGGCGCTGTTACTCTGTACTCAGTTTCCAGCATACTTAACTGCAACTCATCGTAATAATAGTCGCCAGCTAAAGAAGTAGGTACGGGCCCTGTTGAGCTACCATCATTTGTAACCGTTGGCACCTGCGCCGCTTGATTAGGTTCTAAAGAGTTATAACCACCAGCAACACACGCCTGACCATTACATAAAGGAGGACTCGTCAGCGCTGTAGAAATTAAATTCGTGGTTGTGACAAACTGCGCATTGCCATCTGTTATTTCTACCCCCTGAACCAACTGTACCTCTCCATTATTATAAGTAGAAATAGCGCCCGGGAATAACGTATCACAATCTAAAATATCACCATTAAATACAAAGGTACTGGTCATGGCGAGTATTGATGCTTCCTCGTTTACGTGACGGCGCTCGTTATCGCCATCACGATCTTCGTCAACAACAAGCCCTAACCTGTCGGTCCTTAGGTTACAGCTGCGTAGCCACCCGCCATCATCTTCTTGGCGTGAGTTTTTACTTGCTACAACTAACGGAGCCACACTAAAATTATTAGTAAAACTAAAGTAATTACAGCCATTGCTCCAACCGTCAACTTCAAAGCCTGTGAAAAAAGTTTCCCAGGACACTTCAAGTCCATTATCGTCTGTAAATACGCGGTTACTTCCAGGCTCTACGGCCATATAGGCAACAGTTTCGGTTTTTATAAGCCCAAGTGCTGTTTCAGATGCTTCTAAAGCAATATTAACGCCGCTAGCAGATAAAGAATTACTTTCTACTGCAACGGTCAAAAAAGGCACTAATGCTTGAGTAGGTGGATTACTATCTATGCTGTTGAGCGTTTGTAATGAATGGAAAAAGTTCGGCCTTTGTGAAAATGGCTCAGCAAAGATTAACTGTTTATAACCTTTTGGCGTAAATGGGGAGAAGCCTGACTTAGGACCATACTGTAGCTCTAATAATAAATCGGTACTTCCTACTTCCATGATTGTTCCATCAGGAAACTCATGTACGCCATATTCAACAGCCAAATAATGAGCTCCCATCGTAACGTGCTCACCATCCTCACCCGAAGGCTCAAGAGGTAGTGCCTCAAAGCTGGTTGTGGTTATATTACGTATTCTTATTATTGCGGGGTTTCCGCCTTGGTTTGTTGAGAGCATAAAAACAGCAGGAGGTGTTATGTATTGCTGTTGAAAATTTATTTTTGTCCAAATAGGTGATGTGTATGTGTCTTGCAGCTCAATATAGCGCCCTTCAATTTTAGGCGGTACCGCGTTTGCGTAATTACAAAGCAACACGCAGCTAAAAAATATAATGACTAATGCATTTTTCATCATGGTAAAGTTTTAGCCTCCACACTGAGCGTTCTTTGTGTTTGCCAATAATCTTTTCTGCAGCTACTCCCTGCAGGGCAATCAATTGCGGCGCACGTTGCACTGCTTTGTAGATAATATATATTCACAAGTCCATTCGCCGTACTGCTATCGGGTAAGCCTATATATTCGCTACAATTCACTTCGACCTTACAGTTAGCTAAATATGCAGCTTGGAAGGTTAAATCAGTAGTAACTGATGTACAGCTTTGAACTGAGCTATTTATTGGAAATAGTTGCGTTAAACCACTTTCTAGGCCGCTTTGTGCTGCCATAAAAGCGCGAGCCCCATAGTACTCAATTGTATTTTGTTGAGATGCACCAGAAAGCACTTTAACTAATGCTAATCCTAGTGCTAATAAAGCAACAATAATTACCAAAGAAACAATTATTAAGTTCCCTTTTTGTTTACTGGCTAAGGCTTTTCCGTGAGGATTTTTTTTAAGGTACATTAGGAATATGTACCTCATGATTAAAGTTCATTACTTCAGTATCGTTAAATTGCATTTGCGCATTCACATTAAGCACAGCGTTTCTTTGTAAGGAGAGCGCATCAAGAGTAAAAAATAAATCGCTCGCTAAATTATTGGCAATGTAAATACCTAATAAATCACGTTTAACACCACTGCTTATTTGTAAGCTCACGGCATCTAATTGATTAATAGTAAAACCGTAATTGGTATATCTATATAAATACTGCCCTTCAACGCAAAAACTTACCGGTTCTGAAAGTAAATAAAGGCGTTTACTCGGCGACTCTTGGGCAAATTCTTTACTAAATTGCCACTCATCAATTTCGCTCGCTGAACTATTAAATGCTGATACTTGCAAGCGCTTACTATTATTTTCATCATATATATCAGCACTGCTTAATGGGTAAATAGTTGCCCAATCTCCAGCTTGCGGCTGCGTTAAATTATTAAGTTCAAAATCAACAGCGCTAACATTAAAAGGCGCTACGGTAGGTAGGTAATTTGTATAGTGAGTCGCTGATAAAAACGGCGTAAATTCTAAGCACTGCTGAGCACTACATGCTCCGCTAGTGCTGTTATCGCAAGAGAGCCTTAATGAGTTTGGCGTAGCGTGGCGAAGCTCTTTACTAAGTCGCGTTATTAAAAAGCGGGCCTGAGCTACTGCTTCTTGGCGTTCAATACCTTGTGAGTAAATGCTGACCCCAGCACCAATAAACGAAAATGCACTTACGGCTAAAACACCAATAATAACCATGACAAGTAATAGCTCTATAAGGGTAAATGCATTTTGGTATTTAGCTCTTTGCATTAGTAATTCCCTTTATATGCACTAAATCCGTAAACTTCGCCTAAGGGTGATGTTACTTCAATAGTAATACGCTTAAAGGTTGTGCCATCGTTGATGGTCAATTCGTTAAAGTCGCTATCGTACTCAACGGTAACAACTAAGTTAAAGTCACTGTATTCGCTTAGCACCTCACCTAAGCTATTAGTAATAGGTTGGTTAGAAAGTACAATATAGTCATCTACATCGTTATAACTAGTTCGAGATTCTGAGTCGGTGCCTAAATCGCCTGCTGCTGTACAGGGCTCTGCACCCAAAGTTGTTTCGCCGCAACGCCTAAAAGGAGCGCTTCTATCACTGTGCTCATCAAACGATTTACTTTGAATTTCGTTCATTAGTGATTGACCAAATTCAGAGGCTCTTAAAGCAATAATTGGCTCTGCACTTTTTTTTGCTTGCGGGGCAATGAGCGCGGTAATAATGCTTAATGCAATAGCAAACATGACTATGCCAATAATAAGCTCAATTAAAGTGAAACCTTTTACTTTAAGGGCACGCATATATAAGCCCTTCACCACTTATGCATACGCCAGCTAATCCAACGTCTATTCGACACTGCGTAGTACAAGTTTGATTTGATTTACCTAAAGGATCAAAACTAATTTGGGTAAAAATATTCGCGTTACTATCTAAAGCGCTAAATGTTATGTCACTTCTTTGCGTGTTTATTTGTACCACTAAATGAACGGTGTTGTTGGTATCTGCGCCACCGATACATGTATCAGGTGTGGGGGGAGCAATAAGTGTGGAGGTTATATAAAGCGTATGGCAACTTGTTGTCGCTGTATTTTGCATTGCACGTAACTGCACTGTTCTCAGTGCATTTAAAGTACGGTCTCGATATGAGTATGCATCTTCTGTTGAGCTGCCCAGAAATTTGGGAACTGCCGTTACCGACAGTATTCCCAATATCACTAGAGTAATAATTAACTCAATGAGTGTGAAGCCACGCAATCGTTGCTTACTACTGCTTATCATTTAATATTAATTAACATTCATCAGTAAAAATATTAATTGTAGGAGCCGTTACTACAACAGGCCCTGTAGTTGCAGTTGCTTGTATGTATTCAATTCTGCACTCATCATCAGCAATGTAACTATTAGGGTATATAATAACTGTTCCTGTTGTTGTCGCATCAATATTAAAGTCATCTGTGTCTGGTGCTGTAGATGGAGCAAAGCTAACATCTAAAAATGCTTCAAATGCAGCAAGTGTTGCTGCTGGGTAACCATAAACAGTAGGTACTGGTACACCAGTATCTACAGTAACTGTAGCCGTTGCCTTTTTGTGATCACTAGCAATAATAGACTTACCATTTACAATATTCATACCACTGCGAATCGACCCTTGTAAGCCTTCGAGTGTTGAAGCATTTGCATCACCTTGCAAGTTTAAAAAACGAGGTGCTGCAGTAACAGCTAAAATGCCCAAAATAACAATTACGATGATCAATTCAACAAGTGTAAAACCTGCTTGTTTATTCATTGGTAAACTTTTTAACGATTGCGTTTTCATAAATAAGCCTCTTTTTAATTACTTAGTTTTTAAATATTTTTACTTTGCCTGTTTTAGCAAAGTATGTTAAACCTGTTAAACCTGATATTTCACCCGTATTGGTAGGTATACTTTTAATATCAATGGTATGAGTTAAATAATAGACGCATTGCGTACTTTCTGCATTGTACCTAACTAAAAAACTTACACTTTTTATTATCGATATTTCACTACTTGAGGTACTACTTGGTGCATCTTGTAAAATTACATTTAATACTTGGCGGCATTTATGAGCATTTATAGACTCTGCACGAGTATCTTTTTTTTCTGTTTCGTCACTCGTTGGTGTACCTAACGATCCATCAACACCAACTATTACTCCTCCATAATTAACAAATGTTTTATTTGACTTACTATTTGGCCTCCCTTCTAACTCCCATTGACCTCTAACCATCCCAACAGCCGATGAAAAACTACCCGCAATAGCATCTACGCTTGCATTATGCGCTTGATTTTTAATACCTATATATTGAGGTATAGCAAAGCTCAAAATTACTGCCAGTAAAATAACAACAATAACTAACTCAAATAATGAGAAACCTTTTGAGTAAGCTGTGGTTGTGTTCACCTTAATTCCCTTTAATTGCCGACATCATGTTCCACATCGGCATAAAAATACCCAATGCTAAAATCAGCACCATAATGGCAACAAACACAGTTAAAATAGGTTCTATTTTGGCGGTTAAACTACGTAGGTCGTAATCAACTTCACGCTCATAATAATCAGCTGCTTCTTGAAGTAACTCATCAACCCGGCCTGTTTCTTCACCTACGGCGACCATCTGTAATACAAGCTGAGAAAACAGCTCAGAACTTTTTGAGGCTCTAAGTAAGCTATCGCCTTTTTCTATATCTTGGCGCATAGTTATAATCGCTTTTTCCATATAGCTATTATCTACGGCATGCGCTGTTAGCGATAACCCCGTGGTCATAGGTACGCCAGAGCGCAATACCATAGCTAGACTTTGGCTGTAGCGCGCAAGCAATGTGCGTTTTAAAATATCTCCAATAAATGGAATTTTTAATTTATATTGATCCCACTTGAAGCGCCCGGCATCTGTATTTAAATAACGCTTCCACGCAAATACCGCTCCAATACCCATTACCAACAATAACCACCAGTAATTAACAAAAAAGCTGCTAGTACCAATTAATATTTGAGTCATTAACGGCAATTCGGCATCGAATTTGGCAAACATGCTAGCAAAGGTAGGAATTACAAAAATATTTAAAATAACCATAGCTGCTACAAGAGCCAAAATAACAAAAGTAGGGTAGCGCATAGCTGCTTTTATTCGTTTGCGAGTTTCCTGTTCTTTTTCAAAGTAAATAGCGAGTTGATAAAATGCATCTTCTAATCGGCCAGAACCTTCACCAACCATTACCATTGACACGGTTAAGCGGCTAAATACCTCGTTATGAATTGCCATTGCACTGGATAAGTCGCGGCCTTGCTCAAGTTGCCTGGTAACTTCCATCAATACATTTTTAAATTCTTTATTTTGTGTTGTATCTGCCAATCCAATCATTGCTCGTATAATTGGAATACCCGCTTTTAGTAGCGAATACATTTGTCTAGAAAACATAATCATGTCGTCTAGCGTTATTTTTTCGACAAATAAATTATCAAAAATTTTAATATTATTTTTTGTTTCAACTAAAGAAATTGATATGGGTATAAATTGACGCTTCATTAAACTATCAGCTACGCCAGCTTGGTTACTCGCTTCTAATTGGCCTTTTACCAATACACCTTTGCTGTCTTTCGCTTTATAGCTATATAGTTGCATCAATATCCCCTACTATTTCTGGGATATATTCAGCCACTTTAAATACTTCATCTAAAGAGGTAATACCTTTCTTAGCGTAATTTAATGCCATAGCCGAGAGTGGTGAAAAGTTAGCACTATTTTTAGCAGCCTTTGCAAAGCCTTGTGTATCGTTAGCGCGCAATGCATCCATCATTGCATCATCCATTTCGAGCAACTCAAAAATACCTACACGTCCTTTATAACCAGTGTGATTACATGCTGTGCAACCTTGCCCTTTAGAAAATTGAGCATCTGTAATCTCTTCGCCTAAATATTTTAACCAACTTATTTCTTGGCGATCTGGCAAGTACGGTACTCTACAGTCATTACATACTCGCCTTACTAATCGCTGAGCAATAATCGCTCGCAGTGAACTTGCGACTAAGTAAGCCGGTGCACCCATGTCGATTAAGCGCATAGCGCTGGTAATTGCATCATTGGTATGTAACGTTGATAGTACTAGGTGGCCTGTTAAAGCGGCCCTTAATCCAATATCTACGGTTTCTTGGTCACGCATTTCGCCAACCATTATGATGTCAGGATCTTGCCTTAGAGCGGTCCGTAAAATACTGGCAAAACTTAGCCCTATTTTATTATTTATTTGTACCTGGTTAATACGTCCAATACGATACTCAACGGGATCCTCTACGGTAATAATTTTACTTTCTTGTTGGTTTAACTCACTTAATGCACCATAAAGTGTGGTTGTTTTACCCGAGCCTGTTGGCCCAGTAACTAAAACCATGCCATGTGGGCGTTTTATAATACTGCGCACACGTTTTAATATGTGTGCCGGCATGCCTGTTTCATCTAACGATAATAATCCTGCAGATTGATCAAGCAAACGCATTACAACTGATTCACCATGCTGAACCGGCATGGTAGATAGGCGCACATCAATACTATGGCTGCGCACTTTTATATTAAACCGGCCATCTTGAGGGAGGCGTTTTTCAGATATATCTAATCCCGACATAAGCTTTAAACGTAGCACTAGTGCCGATGCTATTTTTACTTGGTTAAGAGTGTGCTCTTGTAATATTCCATCTACACGTTGACGAATGCGAAGCAAACCTTCATCTGGCTCAATGTGAATATCAGATGCGCGAACTTGCACAGCGTCCTCAAATATTGATTGCAGTAACTTTACAACGGTTGCATCGGATGTCTCATCACCTAAAGAGTTTAAATCAAATTCTTCTACGTCTTGATATTCTTCATGGAGTTGTGCTGCAAAGTTGGTAATTTCATCTGTGCGGCGATATACGTTGTCAAACGCAGCCATGATTTGGCTTTCTTGTACAACAGCTAAATCTATTCGTTTAGGAGCAAGCATAGTCGCAAGTTGATCAAGGCCCCTTAAATCAGCAGGATCGCTCATCCCGACCAAAACAGAGTCACCATTGTCTTCGATTACTAGTGCTCTGTAACGACGCGCATATACCTCAGATAAAAGCTTAGATACATCGTGTGATATTTTTCGCTGTGATATATCTAAAAAAGGTACCTGTAATTGCTGCGCTAAAAAGCGTAATAATTGTGGCTCACTAATAAACTCAAGTGTAATAAGTGTCGAACCTAATTTACGGCCCGTTGCAGCTTGAACATTTAATGCTTCACTTAGTTGCGCTTCGGTGATCATGTGTTCGTGGACAAGTAAATCGCCTAAGCGCATTTTTAAACTAGGTCTCATACGGCCTCCTTTAGTGCAACTAAACGCTGTAATGCATGCTGGGTCATAGCGGTATTTAACCCACCTAAATCTAGAGCTACTTTATAAAGCTGTTTAGCATCGAGGTACTCTCCTAGTGCATCTTTTGAGGTTGCAAGTGCAAGCCACCACTTGGCTTGACTAGGCTGGAGCTGTGTAAGATGTTTAAAGCTTTCAAGTGCTTTGTGGTGCTTACTCGCACTTTGCGCAGCAGTACCTTGCAGCACCCAAAAATCAAGATTCGCCTGTGATTCAAATTCATCACTTAAAAGCAGTAATACTCCTTCATACTGTTGTTGCATAATGAGTATTTTGCTTAGCATTACACGCCATTCAAGTACGTTAGGGTTTTGGCGAATACCTGATTGCAAAACCTGCTGTGCAGAATTTATATCTTGTTGTTTAAAGTAAGTTGCAGCCAGTAAATTTCGAGCCTCAACATGTAAAGGCGATTGCGCTAAAATAATGTTTAAATCACTAATAGCTTCGTTGTATAAGCCAAACTGTATTGCCTGTTTAGCTGCTGCTAATTGCTCGACCAATAAAGCCTGTGGTGACTTAGTTTCTGCTGCGCTTTTGATCATAGTATTTTGTGGCTCAGTTTTAGTCACTGAAGTAGTTTTTGGCTTGCTGACAATAACTTTGCTAGCCACTAACAT
Organism: Pseudoalteromonas sp. SWYJ118; assembly: GCF_015864505.1. NCBI lineage: Bacteria > Pseudomonadati > Pseudomonadota > Gammaproteobacteria > Alteromonadales > Pseudoalteromonadaceae > Pseudoalteromonas > Pseudoalteromonas sp. SWYJ118. Next base: position 67,639 of record NZ_JADYXC010000007.1, read on the forward strand.
ATTATCTTTAGCTAGTGCAGGGCTTTGTTTAACCTCGGCAATTACAACCGGCTCAGCCGTTGGTTGAGAAACCAGTGATGTTGCTTCACTCAACTTGGATTCAGCTAAATCATTCACTTCTGGTTTTATTTGCTTAACTTGCACAGCCTTCTTCACAACTTCTTGCTCAACTAAAGGCTCTACAGTGCTTTTTTCATCTTGAGAATCAGATAAATTAGAGCTCAAAACCGCAACCATTTTTTGCTGTGGTAAAACAGACTCACGTTGAGTTTCTTTTTTGTCGGCGGTCGGTAAATACAGGTATGCTAAAAAAATGACACTTAGCATAATAAGTAAAATTGCGGCTTTAAATACAATGTTTTTTACATCATATATTGGCTTTACGCTTATACCTTCTTGAATATTCACTTGTTTAGCTTCACGTTGCTCAATATTTTTAAGCATATTATTTATAACGCTCATAACCACTGCCTCCATACCCATATGGCAGCAATAGCTAAAACACTAAACATTAACGCGCTGTAGCTCCAATATTGACCGGTTCGATATTTTGCGCAGTCTTCGGTATCTTTTATGGCAAGCTGAATATGGCGATTTGTTATTGTATTTAACCCTTCCCCATAAGCTTGTAATAGTGCTTTGTGGCATAAAATATTAACTAACCTAGGAATTCCACGACTTGCTCTGGCAATCTTAAGCCCCATACTATTATTAAATAAAGGAGGCCTATTAAACCCTGCAACTTGTAAGCGATGATTAATATAATAAACAACCTCAGCGCCAGTCATCGCCCGTAATTTATACGAAAAACTGATACGTTGGCGTAACTGCCTTACTTTATTGTTTGCCAGTTTTTCATCAAGTTCAGGTTGCCCAAATAACACAACTTGAATCAACTTTTCGCTTTCTGTTTCTAAGTTTGTAAATAACCTCAGCGCCTCTAGAGTCTCCCAACTCAAGCATTGCGCCTCATCTATCAAAAGCACTACGCGCTCATTATCTTCTTGTAAGTCGAGTAAGTGATGATTTATAAGCTGCCCTAGTGCTTGTTGATCCAATGCTTTATCTACATCCATACCCAGCTCAATTGCAATCGCCCATCTAAGCTCTTCAGGGCTTAAATAAGAGTTAGGCAAATAAGCCACAATGTAATCTGGCTCAAGTTGGTTTAATAGCTTTCTACAAAGCAACGTTTTACCAGTCCCAACTTCACCGGTGACTTTAATAAACCCTTCACCCATTTCAATGGCTGTTGTTAGCACTTGCATCGCTTCGTGGTGCGGTTCAAGTGCACAAAAAAATTGTGTGTTAGGGGTTAATGTGAAAGGCATTTCACTTAAATTAAAAAAGCTTAAATACATAGTTAGTTTTCATACCATGTTTTTAAAAGCTGACGGCTTTCACCTTGTTGTTTTTTCCAAGTATCGGGCATAACAACGGTTGGTTTGATTAAAATAATTAGTTCTTTTTTCTCTTGGCGTTTACGAATACTTTTGAATAAGTTGCCAAATATGGGGATATCACCCAGCACGGGTGTTTTTGATTCTTCATCCTGTGTTGACGTTTGCATCAAACCACCAATAACCACTATTTCGCCACTTTGAGCGCGAATAACGGTATCTGATTCTCGAATGTTGCTCTGCGCTAGGGGTAATTCAAAACGTTGATCGTCTAAAGTAATTACCTTTAGCTGCTCTTCTGTTTCAGTTACTGAAGGGTGAACATGCAAGATGACTGAGCCGTACTTGTCAATTTGCGGCGTTACATCAAGCGCAATACCAGAAAAGAACGGTGTTAAATCAATCTCAGGCGAGGTAGTTGTAGCAGTACCAGTTACCGTCGTACTTGATACATTAGTAACAAAGTATTCGTCTTGCCCTACTTTTATAACTGCTTTTTGGTTGTTTGTAGCCGTAACGCGAGGGTTAGATAACATTTGCACATCACCTTGGGTTTCTAGCAAATTAATAACCCCATTAAAGTCACCCTTTTGAATTGTCAGCGATGACGCTCCGCCAATGGCAGCCGAAATACTATTGCTAATTGTAGAACCCGCTGTTGTAGCAAACGAAATACCGCCTTCTAAACCACTGGCTATGCGCTCCCAGTTGACCCCTTGTTGGTACTCATCTTTTAAGGTTACTTCTATTATTTTTGCTTCTAGAATAACTTGGCGTTGTAGGTTTTCTTGGCTTTGACGTAAAAACTCTTTTAGCTGACTAATTTCGCTTGGTAATGCATTTACGGTTACCAAACTAGCTTGTGGGCTTGCAACAACATAGCGCCCATCGCTTGCGCCAATTAAAGACTTAAGGGCAACTTCTAATTCCTTCCAAAAATCGTTTTTATTAATTGTTTGGATTCGAGAACCATTCAAATCTAAGCTTTGATTATCGCCGCCAAATTCACTATTTTGCTGGTTACTATTACCTGAACTTGAACCACTCGAACCACTGCCACTTTGTGCAAATTGACTCACCCCACCAGCAACAACACTCACTGTAGACTGACCATGGCGTTGCATCATTAAATAATTTACAGGTATTGTTTCTGTGCGCATTTTGGCTGGTAGTACTTGTACAATTCGTCCTTCATTAACAATATCTAAAGGATACATACGCTTAATAACATTAATGACTTCATTAAACGTAACGCTTTTAAGATTTAAATTAATTGTGCCATTTACCTCAGGATGCACAGCAACACTAAAAGGGGTATCGTCTGTTAAGCCTGCAAAAAAAGCGCCTATTTCGACATCATTTGCTGCGACATCAAAACGCTTTATAGATAAATCATCACTTATAGTTTGCTCATTATTTATAGATGACAATAAGCTTTGTGTAAGTTCGCTTGGCATTTGTAAAGGCGCAATTACTTTAGCCTCTGTAGGTCTTTCAGATAACTCTTGCTCTATATGATTTTTAACCTCTTTACCTGGTTTAAAGCTATGGCACGCAGTTAAAAATGTAGGTAACAATAGAAGAACAAGCCACGGGTGAGATAAATTATTTTTTAATTTCATAGTCATATAATTCTAATTTTATTTGTTTATCATCATTTGCTAACACAACCTGTTTTGAGTTAATGCTTAGCACCCGAAAATCATCTACAGCATCACCAACTCGATAAATATGGCCTGAAATAATGGCCTTAAATGCTGTACTGTTTTTAATAATAGATTGCAATTTAAGTTCTGTACTTTGCTTAACTGGACTATTGTTACTCACGAACATATTTGGCTGAGTCGGATCGCGAAGTTGCGCAAGCGCACTCGGCGCAATAATGTAAAAAGCCAAAGTACAAATACTATAACGCGATAAATTTTTCATTAGCGCTCACTGTAGCAATTTGTAAAGTTAATTCAGCCTGAGGGTACTCTAGTACCTGATAACTAAACTCTTGTATTAATAACTTATCTTGATTATTTTTTAATGCGGCTAAATATTTTTGTAAGCTAAAGTAGCTACCTTGCAAAGTAACTACCATCTGATGCTCAAAAAATAATGTTTGCGTATCATGTTCACCTAGTTTTTCTACATCGATAGCCCGTGCTGGTTTTACATTAAAGCTACTCACTTTTACGTCGCTACTATCTACGAGCAAATCTTTTAAAACGGCAGGTACATTTTTAGCAGCTACAAAGCCTTGGCTAAAACTATTAAGTTGATTATTTATTTCGGCTAATTCATCTCTGGTTTGTGCAATTTGACCGCGTAAAACCTTAGTGTAGTCGTAGTTTAGTGCTTGGTTTAACATGGAGAGTTGCGCATTTATCTGCTGTAACTCTTGCAGCGTTGTATTGTGCTTTGAACGTATGTTGGCAACTTCATCTTGCTGTGGAAAAATAACGAACCAGAGACCGAGGTAAATCACTATAAACAAACCAACAAATAAGGTGGAATACTTCTCACGTTTTTGCAGCGATGCAAACTGAGCTTGGTATTTGACCCATAATGGCCAACCTTTATTTTTATTATTCTGGCTACTTATTGTTTGGCTCATGGTTTATCGCCCTCATCACTAAGGTCTGTCGCTACATTAAATTCACTCACACCTGCTTGCGTAGATAACTCTAAAACTGAAAACTCTTTATCAATAAAAAATGGCGACTGTTTTAAATTATCAAACCAAATTGGTAAGAATTTTGATTGCGATGTTTGACCCTGAAGCGTCACACTTTGCCCTACAAACTTAATGTGGGTCAGCCAAATATTAGGTTCATGATACTTCGCTAAATCGTGCATTACCTGAGCGTAATCGGTTGCAGACTGATCTGAACTTTCCTCTAAATAGCTAAATATTTGCTGCTTGTGCAAAACCTCTTGCTGAAGTGTTTTTAGCTCATTAATAAAGAGTGTTTTATTTTGTTTCTCTGCTAACTGCTGTTTTACAACTTCTAACTGAGCTTTTCCTTGTTTGAGGTATTGCCTATTTTGTTCTAAATCAAGCTCACTAGAATATGTTTTATAACTGTAAAAAGCCCACGTGATTGCAATAATTAATAGCGCACCTAACCACAACGTAATCATTCCAGACAAAGGGACTGGGTCTCGCCGTACGCGTAAGGTTTTTTGATAAAAGTTAATCCGGGTTTTCATAGCACAGACTCAGGATCTGTTAATTGATAGGCTGCCCCAAGCGCATAATAAAAATTTGGCTCTAATTGCTGCGCTAATTCTAAGTTAGGCTCAAAATCTACAACTTTTACTTGTAAAAACTCTGCAAGCCCGGCTCTAAGAGTTAATGAGGATAAATCATCGCACTGTAACTGAATGCTGCGAATTGGTGGTTGCTTGAGCTGGCTTTCAAAAAAGTCCATAGAACGCTGAATTTCTAATCCTAACGCTTCTACCAATTCTTGATTTTGATCCTTATCTGAAATACCCAAAAAACCATTTAATCGCCTAGCTAATACTAATTGCCCATCACGAATAATTAAGATTCGAGGTTCATGATTAGCATGTTGCACAATCAGCATATGCGCCTCTTTGTATGAGCCAAACAAGGTAACTAAAACCATTTCTTCAGAGGTCATTGCACGCAAAACAGGTTTAGTTTGTTCAAAACTGTCTATAAACGGAAGTAGTTGCAGCTTATTCGTAATAAACACATTCATTTTACTGCTTTGCATCGGTAACGTTATTGGATAATCGATAAAATCAGCCACAATATTTTCAGAAGCTATATCAACTAAATCTTTTGTAGTCCAAGGGAGTGACTGAATAATTTCTTCATCACTAAGGTTTGGTTTATCCATTTGCACTATTTGATAAAAGTAGTGCGGTATGACTAAATTAACTGCACAAATATCAGTAGAAACCTCATTTGTACAAGCAACAATTGCAGCGGTATAATCGGTTTGCTCAGACACATTTACACTGTGAGAACTGTGAACCATCCATTGGTCGCGTTGTTTTTTTAAACATACTGCGTTAACAGTATCTGCGTAAGTTGCAACACCAATAGCTGTATTTGGATCTAAACTACGATTTAACCATGAAAACAGCTTTTCTTTCATATAGCTACTATTGTTAATTGTGTATGAAATAAGTGTCGTACATTTTAACTACTTTGCCAAATTGAAAACCAACAAAATGCATGAAATATTCAAAATAGATGAAAATAACTATATTCAACAAATAGATAGCTCGTTTCTAAAAAAGAGAAATCTTTATTTAGGTATAAAACGTGATGATTTGCTCCATCCGCTAATAAGTGGCAATAAATGGCGTAAATTGAAATATAATTTAGCGTACATGCAAAAGATAAATAAAACAGAACTTCTGACTTTTGGTGGTGCGTTTTCAAACCATATTCACGCCTGTGCAGCTGCCGGAAAAGAATTTAATATAAAAACTCGCGCGATTATTCGCGGACCTGAACTGGATAACAACAATCCAACAATCCAATTTGCAAAACATTGTGGTATGAACCTACATGTAGTTAATCGTATAGAGTATCGAAAACGCCACGACACCGATTACCTTAATGCTCTGCAAGAGCACTTTCCAAATGCTCATATTGTTCCTGAAGGTGGCACAAACGAGCACGCCTTATTAGGGTGTAAAGAGTTAGTACAAAGCTTACCTGAGCATAACTACTTAGTGTGCCCTACCGGTAGTGGTGGCACGCTTGCTGGATTAATAGAAGGCAGTGCTTCAACAACACAAGTGATTGGTGTAGCAGTATTAAAACAAGCTAATTATTTAAAAGAAGAAATAAAAAAGCTGAGCGCTAAAGCTAATAATCAAAACAACTGGCAGTTACTCACAGAGTTTCATGGTGGCGGCTATGGTAAGTTTTCACCTGAGTTATGGCAGTTTTGCCAAGATATGAGCCGCACACATAATCTACCACTTGAGCCTATTTATAGCGGGAAAATGATGTATGCATTATGGCAGCTTATTGAGCAAGATTATTTCCCATCTGGGAGTAAAATTATTGCGGTTCATACTGGCGGGCTTCAGGGGCTAAATGGACTTAAATATAGAGGATTAATTTAATTAAATACCGCTTGCGTAAACTCTTGAAGTGGCTCTGAAAAGTAAAACCCTTGAGCTCCCACCACTCCCAATTTGGCAAGCGTAAACAACTCTTTTTGAGTCTCTACGCCAACTGCATACACAGGTAAATTTAAAAGGTTTGCGGCTTCAACTATCTTTTTTATTCGCCTTTGATTTTGAGTTTTTTCATTTAATAAATGAATTAGTTCGTATGATAATTTAAGTCCGCATACTTGATTATAATTAGCTAATACAGCTACTTTCTCACTACTTTTTACATTATCAATCACAACTTGTGAACGGCTTTTTTTAATTACATTAAGTGCATTAGTTATCGATTCTCTATGAGTAAAAAATTCTGCCTCACTTATTTCAAATTGTAATTTAGTATTTAACTTAAGCTCTGCCATTTGATTGGCTAACCACTCCCAAAATACAGTATTAAACCAATTTTTAGGGTGTAGATTTACACTAACTGTTAAGGCCGAAGGTTCACTCAGCATTAGCTTTTTAACTTGTGTTATTACTGCTTTATCTAATATTAAAGCGTCTTGATTACTATAAACCTGATTAATAAAATAACGAGCAGCTAGTAAACCAAGTTGGCTATGCCTAACCCTGATAAGAGCTTCATGTTCTAAAATTTCCCCGCTAGAGAGCTCAAATAAAGGCTGGAAGAATAATATAAATTTATTCTTTTTAATATTTTCGATAACTTGCTTACTAGAAAGTGGTTTTTCTTGACAGTAATTTAACGCTAAGCGGTGAAAGTGCTGTACTGAGCTGTTTTGCGATAGCATAAGTGCTGATTTTGCTAACTGATAAACCGCAATTTTATCTGCGCCTAATCGATAGTCGCACGCACCTATTTTAATGTTTTTATGAGTTATACTTTTTTGATAATTTTGGCATAGTAAAAACACGCACTGATGAAGCTTTTCAACGTAGCTGTCTAACTCGGGAGTAGGAATCTGTGGCAAGGTGACGGCCAAGTAACTGGAATTTAGTATTTTCACCGACACATCTTTAAATTCAGTCAATTTTCTAGTGATTAACACTTTAAAAATAGCTTCTTGATCGGTTTTCTTATCAAAGTCACATTCAATGAGTAAAAATAAGCTATGTGATGCTCTATTAACCCCATACAAAGAACTTAATTCGCATTTTTTTACTTGTTTAATTAATCGTATTTTATTTTGTTTTTGTTTAATAATTTTAGTAGGTTGTATCATTGTATTTTTGGGCGTAATTCTACGGCTTACATTCAATAAGCCCCACCAACGATAAGACCAGCCAGCGGCGCCTAATATGATCAAGTTTAGCAATATAAATAAGTAACTTTGTGTTACCCAAGCAGGATAGTGATAGAGGCTCAAGCTTAATGTTTTGTAAGAAAAAACTTCGCGCTCTATATTCACTAAATGCCTAACATGCTCTGCAGGCTTTGGCACCTCCAACACAAAACCTTCACTTTTAGCTAATGCAGCCAACACTTCATTGTTTATAGAAGGGGATAAATTCAGCTCGTAAACGTGTTTAACGAACTGCTGCCCAGAAGCATGAACTTTTTGATGTAATGCATCATTTAAAACGAAATTAAAACTAATAAGCATCATTAAAAATAAGACAAAAGAGATACCTTTGAAGTACTTGAAAAGCCAGATTTTACTCTTTTGCATAGCCTGCCACCCGTTAAATTATTAACTAAAGTGTTGTTCAATATCTATAGAAGTACAAGGCTATAAACTAAGTTTAAACGTTTATTAATAGCACTAAACAAAAAAGCCCAAAATAAACGAGAACTTACAAAAACAAACAACTATGCCCTTTCTTTTATAAATAGATTAAATTTAACTCCTCAGGCTTAAGTTAATATTAGATGTTTCGCAATTGAAACCATCCAGCATAGCAATCATGCTCTAGCCCTAGTTAAACCAATGACGTGTTTTGTTAGCAAAATACACTAAGCTTAGCATTACAGGGACTTCAACTAACACACCTACTACGGTTGCAAGTGCAGCACCAGAGTGTAAACCAAACAATGAAATAGCCACTGCAACTGCTAACTCAAAAAAATTAGATGTTGCGATCATGCACGCTGGCGCAGCTATATTGTGCTCTAGCTTCATTTTTTTTGCGGCAAAATAAGCAATAGCAAAAATACCATAGGTTTGAATCAGTAGCGGAATAGCTATAAGTACAATCGCTTCGGGGTTGGCTAAGATAGTTTGTGACTGAAAACCAAATAATAAAGCGACTGTCGCTAATAAACCCACAATAGAATAGGGCTTCATAATGCTCAAAAACTGATTGAGTCGAGAATGATCCCCGGCTTTATCTAGCTTTTTACGCGTAACCGCCCCTAAAATTAACGGTATAAGTACATATAACACCACAGATAAAAATAACGTATCCCATGGTACTGTTATATCGGTTACACCCAGCAATAAACCTGCTATGGGTGCAAATGCAAATATCATAATAATATCGTTAATAGATACCTGCACTAGCGTATAGTTAGCGTCGCCTTTAGTCAGTTGGCTCCAAATAAAAACCATAGCCGTACATGGCGCAACACCCAGTAAAATCATGCCTGCAATATATTCAGTTGCAGTTTTTGGGTCGACCCAGTCTGCAAATATACCCTTAAAAAATAGCCAACCTAAAAACGCCATTGTAAATGGTTTAATAAGCCAATTAAGTACAACGGTTAGTAATAGTCCTTTTGGTTTTTTACCTACGTCTTTAATAGATGAAAAATCAATTTGAACCATCATTGGGTAAATCATTAGCCAAATAAGTACCGCTATTACTATATTTACATGCGCATATTCAAAGCCTGCTATGAGTATAAATAGCTCTGGTATTATTGAGCCTGTAAAAATACCAACAGCGATTGCTAAGGCTACCCAAACAGAAAGATACCGCTCAAATAATCCCATTTATCTCCCCTAAATAGAGCGTTGATTAACGCGTTGGCTAAGATCTTCTGCAGATTCCACTCGTTCAGAATAGCGATCTACAAAGTAATCTTTTTGATCTCGCAATAATAAAGTGAATTTAATCAGCTCTTCCATAACATCAACAATCCGATTGTAGAGCGCAGAGGGTTTCATCCGTCCATTTTCTTCAAACTCTAAGTGCGCTTGTGGCACTGACGACTGATTAGGTATTGTTACCATGCGCATCCAACGCCCTAATACTCGTAGTTGGTTCACCACATTGAATGATTGCGAACCGCCACTAACTTGCAACACAGCTAATGTTTTACCTTGCGTTGGCCTTACACCTCCTAGGTTAAGAGGGATCCAATCAATTTGATTTTTGAATATACTCGTCATTGAGCCATGACGTTCTGGTGAGCACCATACCTGTAGTGGTAAAGTAATTTTGGCCACCCATTAAGAAAGAAATGTTATGCTATTTGCATACAAATTTGGGTGAAAAAAATGACAAAATTAAACCGTGCAACGTACTCCGCTGCAATCAAATTAGAAACGGCTCAACTTGTAGTTAACCAAGGTTATACACAAGAAGAAGCAGCCAAAGCGATGGGTGTTGGTAAATCAACCGTAAGTAAATGGGTTGCTCAATTAAAGCAAGAACGTAATGGCCAGTCACCATTGGCTTCACCAATGACACCCGAACAAATTGAAATCCGTGAACTTAAAAAGCAAATCCAACGCATTGAATTAGAAAAGGATATATTAAAAAAGGCTACCGCTCTCTTGATGTCCGACTCCCTGAACAATTCTCGTTAATTGAGAAATTAAATCAACGAGAGCGTTACCCAATTAGTGTGCTATGTAGTGTATTTAATGTGCATCGTAGCAGCTATAAATACTGGGCTATACGGGATACGACACCGACACCAGAGCAAGTAAGGTTAGAGGCTGAAGTTAAAGCCATACATACAATGAGTGGGGGCTCAGCAGGTGCGAGGACAATCGCGGCAATCGCAACGAATAACGATTTTGAATTAAGCCGTTATCGTGCTGCTAAGCTAATGATTAAATTAAAGCTAGAAAGCTGCCAAGTACCTCAACATTCATATAAACGCGGCGGTAATGAACATCTTGAAATCCCAAACCTGCTTGATCGGCAGTTCGATGTTGTTGAACCGAATACCGTGTGGTGCGGTGATGTTACATATATTTGGATAGGCAATCGCTGGGCTTATTTAGCGGTCGTTATTGATTTATTTGCGCGTAAAGTTGTGGGTTGGGCAATGTCATTGTCGCCGGATTCTAACTTAACGCTAAAAGCGCTTGAGTTAGCCTACGAAAGCAGAGGCAGACCAAGTGGGTTGATGTTTCACTCAGACCAAGGAAGCCATTATACGAGCTTAAAGTATCGCCAACGTTTATGGCGCTATAAAATCACACAAAGCATGAGTCGACGCGGAAATTGTTGGGATAATGCGCCAATGGAGCGATTTTTTAGAAGCTTTAAAACAGAATGGATGCCAAAGGTTGGATATGGGAATTTTATAGACGCTAAATATAGTGTGAGTGATTATATCAACGGATATTACAACAACGTTAGACCGCATCATTATAATGCTGGTTTAGCGCCAAATGAATCTGAGATTAGATACAAAGACTCTAAAACTGTGGCCAAATTTTATTGACCACTACAACCTGCCCTTCTGACCAAAGCATTAAATCTCGCAGCTCTTGTACTTTTGGATGTGACTCATCTTCACTATCGGTTTGAGGTAAACCTTCAGGGTTAAAAATTTTAACCTCAGCACCAAAATGCGTTAATAAACGAGCGCTCTCCTCTATAACTAACTTGCTATAAGAACGCGCTCTTAATGAGCCATATAACAATAAAATTTTAGGTTTATGCTCAGAAAAACTAACGTTAAAATTTGATGTGAGTGGAACAACACTGTGTGCTTTATTTGTATTTGGTAACCCATTAACTTCTGACATTGATAACTCAACCTTTGGTAAAAATAAGCATATGGAAAATCGCATATATGAAATTTCACACATAAAGACCTATGAGTCAAACTCTATTTTATAAAATTTACTTTTAAGTTATTTAAAATTAGCTCAAGACAATGGGAGGTATTATGGTAGATATTTGATATAGTTAATTTTAATGGCTCAACTATTTACTCAAGCAGAGGATTATAGTTTCACGTAATTTTTGCGCTTTAATTGGTTTTGCAACATGGGCATTCATGCCAATGGATAAGTATCGTGTAATATCATCTTTCATAACGTTAGCTGTTAAGGCGATTATTGGGATGTTTGCGATAGTTTCGTCATTATCACTACGAATAATTTGACTCGCCTCAACACCATCCATTATAGGCATATGAATATCCATCAAAATAATATCAAACGCTTCCGATTTTACTATTTGAATACATTCCAATCCATTGTCGACCAAATGAATTTGGGCACCAGCATTTTCAAGTATATTTGTAACGATTATTCTGTTGATCGAGTTATCTTCCACAACTAATATTTTGATACCCGCCAGTGACTTTTCACTGACGATATTGGCTACAGGTGCTTTATTTATAGAGCCCACCACTTTACGTTCAATCGCCTCATACAAAACACTCGTATATACAGGTTTATGCAAAATAGTTTGTATACTGACTTTCTTGCCTGCATCATTAATTAAACTTTCATCACTCATTGTAAGTACGATAATCTTGCTATAAAGCTGGGGGCTAATACTATGAATACGTATTAAAAAGGTTTCGCAACTCATCGCTGGCATTGCCCAGTCAACAATAATGGCTTTAAATTTTTCTTTATTCTGCTCAATAATATCAATAGCTTGTTTAGCAGATTGACAGGCCGTACATACCAGCCCCATAGCCGTTAGCTGATTTTCAATTACCTTAAGATCATCTTCATTATCATCTACAATTAATACCTCAAACGGATCAGTAAAAGTTAGGTCGGGAGTGTTATCAATCAACGCTTGGTTATTCAATTTCACCTTAATCGAAGCTATAAATTCACTGCCTACACCTTGAGTACTTTTTACCGTTATATCCCCACCCATCGATTGGCATAAACGCTTACTTATAGTTAAACCTAAACCTGTGCCGCCAAACTTCCTGGTTGTAGAGCTGTCAGCTTGAGTAAAAGATTCAAATAAATCGGTAAGGCTTTGCTCAGCAATCCCAATACCGGAATCCTTAACAATGAAATACAAACAAACGCTCTTAGGATCAGCTAACGATCTTTTTGATTCTATTAATACAGATACAAAGCCGTGTGTAGTAAATTTAATTGCGTTAGAGCATAAATTTAGCAGTACTTGGTTTATTCGAACTACATCACCTATTAAATTAAGTTTAACCTCTTTACCAATGACAATATTAAATGTAATCCCTTTGCTTTGAGCTAGCTCATCAAAAGTTGCTTTTATGTAGTCAACAACCGAATTTACAGAAAAAGGAAATTCCTCAAGGTTAATATTTCCAGACTCAATTTTTGAAAAGTCTAAAATATCGTTAATTACAATGAGCAGCTGGTCAGAAGAATATTTTATTTTATCTAAATACTGTTTTTGTTCTGGTGGTAAATTGCTGTCTAATAAAATATTAGTAAGTCCAATAACACCATTCATTGGAGTTCTAATTTCATGGCTCATATTAGCTAAAAAGTCTGATTTTATTGACGCTGAATGTTCAGCTTCATTTTTTGCAATTAACAACTCTTCCGTTCGCTGCTCAACTCTATATTCTAATTTAAGTTTTTCGCTATCAAGTTCCTTTAATAATTGAACCCGCTTACTATTTAAAAGTAGTACAAAAGCTAAAAAACCACTCAATATTGTGATTACTGCAATTGCGCTATAAATAAGCATTTTATTTTGTTCGAAATATGAAGGTTGATTATTAATAATAATGGAATGTTCAGGAAGGTTTTGGGGGGCTATCTCAAACTTTTTTAATTGTTTAAAATCATAATAGTAAGTACTTAACTGATCGCTATCTACCGGTTCTAAATATTTATTATTATCAAAAAAAACTATTGATTCGGCAACTCGAGCGCCTATTTTTTCACCAGATAGCAAATATCCTCCAACAATCCCCGAACCTAACAGTGAATGCCAATAACTAAAAATAGGAACAGAGCTGTTACTTGTTAGTCGCTCCACAAATTGAAATGGGCTAAGTACCGTATCGTTATAACGTCTAAAAACCGGCGTAAATAGTATTATTGAATCAGCAGGCGCATTATTTACTTTATTTATTAACTCATCGGCAGGTAAATCAAACCATTTTTCTAGCGTTAAATGCGAAAAGTCTCTATTAATAATCGGCATAAGATGTTGGTAAAAATTAGACCCTATACCACTTTTTCTATCCAGGATAACAATTAACTTTTTAGGGTTTGTTAAGTTAACAGCGTTTATCACCCCTTGCTTATAATTTAGTTTGGGTCGAATAATAATTCCATTTTCATTTTTTGGTACTTTAAACTTACCACCCGGTGTTAGGTATATTATTGGAATCCCTGTAAATAAGGTGTCAAATTCAGATAATAATGAGGCAGCAGGAACGCCTCGACTAATAATTATATCTATTCTTTTATCGTAATATTTCTGTTGTAAATAAGCCTTCATCAATCGCTTTTGTCGCATTTCATTGAATCGACCAACGTCCATATTTTCAATAAAAAGATCAAAACCGGCATTGCGCTCTAATAATTCAGAACGTAATCCCCTCTCGACACTTTGCTGCCATGGAGAATCTTGGTTTAGAGAGTTTATAAGTAAAACTTGGGTTGTATTTTTTGAAGAGATTTTTTTTTGAATTATTTTTTTTGAAGCAATTGTATCTGAAATATTTGTTTGCGATATAAGCGCTTGTACATTAAGGCTCAGTAGCTGAAAAAAAAGAAATACAGTCGCTAAATAGGTTTTCATATTTCTCATAGATTCGTTCAAAAAAAGTCTGTAGAGGATAGATTGCAATCATTTATATATCAACTAATACAAGCCTCATAAAAACAAAAAGCCCCGTATGAACGGGGCTTTTCTATAATAAATCTTTACACTGTAAAAGTTAGAAAACTAGAACGGGATATCGTCGTCAAAATCAATGGTTGGTTCCATTGGGTTTGATGCGCCACCTTGCGGAGCACTTTGTGGTTTAGGAGCGAAACCACCTTGCTGTTGTGGTGCACTTTTTTGCTGTGGTGCATAACCACCTTGCGGCTGATATTGATTACTTTGCTGCTGTGGTGCTGGAGCCGGTTTTGGTTGTGCTGCTGGTGCGGCTTGTTGCTGCGGATTATAGCCACTTTGCTGTGCAGCTTGGCCTTGGTTATTTTGACCGTAACCACCGCTTTGTTGACCACCTTGCGGCTGATTACCTTGGTAACCACCACCTTGTTGTCCACCTTGCGGCTGATTACCTTGGTAACCACCACTTTGCTGATCGCCACCACGTGCGCCTAACATTTGCATTTGACCAGTAAAGCCATCTACAACTATTTCTGTAGTGTATTTTTCTTGGCCTTGTTGATCGGTCCACTTACGTGTTTGAAGTTTACCTTCAACATAAATTTGTGAACCTTTACGACAATATTCACCAACAATTTCAGCTAATTTGCCAAAGAACACAACACGATGCCACTCAGTTTTATCAACCATTTGGCCAGTGTTTTTATCTTTATAGCTATCCGAAGTTGCTAAGGTAATATTTGCTACACCATTGCCGTTAGGCATATAACGAACTTCAGGATCTTGCCCTAAATTACCAACCAAAATTACTTTGTTCACACCGCGTGCCATGGAACCATCTCCTATAAATGTTAGATTAAACCAGCTACTTTACGTGCTTGGTCTAGGTCAAATTCTTTATCATTAATCTTTAAATAGCTGCGACTTTCATCGCGAACCACAGTTGCTTCTATTACGCCTGGTAAAGCAACTAACTGAGAAGCAAGTGTTTGAGCATGCTCTTCAGAATCTAATTTGGTCATTAAACTAATAACTTTACTTTTGGGTGGGACTTGCATTTTCCACGCAATAATAAGCCATATTAACCCAACAAGTGCTGCTGCCGCAAACACAGCTTGTGTCGTTGTTGTTTGTGCTACATAGCCACCTAACATACCGCCTAAAAAGGCGCCTAAAAACTGGCTAGATGAGTAGCCACCCATTGCTGAACCTTTTTGGCTTGCAGGTGCTATTCGCGATACAAGCGCAGGCATAGTGGCTTCTAAAAAGTTAAACGCCACAAAATAAAGCAGCATACACACAGCAATGCCTACTACACTATTAACCCATACCGACATTGCTAGCATACTAATAGTTAACAAGGCTACCGAGCCAATAAATGCTTGTTTTTCTTTCTCTTTTTTAATGGCCACAATCATTATTGGTACCATTAATAAAAATGCTAAAAATAGCACTGGAATATATAAATACCAGTGATGGTCGGCAACTAAGCCATCTTTAATTAATTGACTCGGCAGTACGACAAATATTGTGGTTAGCGTTAAGTGTAATAGCAATACACCTGCATTTAATCGTGCTAACTGAGGGTGCTTAATTAGTTTTTTAATGTCGCTAAAGCTTGCTAATGTATCGCCTTTGGGCGCTTTATTTACCGCATTTGGCACTAGCATAGTCACTATAAATATACCAAAAACAGCTAAAATAGCAGTCAACCAAAATACACCCGCAATACCCCACGAAGCTGCAACAATTGGCCCAAGTAGCATAGCAAAGGCAAAGCTCATTCCTATGCTCATACCAATAACGGCCATTACCTTTGGTCGTTGCTCATCGCGGCTTAAATCTGAAGCAAACGCGAGTAGTGCACTGGCTATTGCGCCCATACCTTGTAGAGCGCGGCCTACGGTAACCATTTGAATAGAGTCAGCTAATGCAGCAACTACAGAGCCAATAGCAAATACGACTAAGCCACCAACAATAACCTTTTTACGACCAATTTTATCGGATAATCGACCCATAGGTATTTGCAATACGGCTTGCGTTAAACCATACGCACCAATGGCAAAACCAATCCAAATAGGCGAAAAACCTTCAAGCGATTGTCCATAAATAGCCAATACAGGCATCAGCATAAACAAGCCGAGCATTCTAAATGCAAACACACTCGCCAGCGATACTGCGGCGCGTTTTTCTCGTGAATTAAGTGAAGATGCGGTCATTATCTGCGTGATCTTACTCTATGAAAAATTGAGGTTGGGATTCTACCATAAGCTTGGCAATAATTAATCGCCTATAAGTAAGGATTTTTCATTGATCAAGGATTAATATTGCTTCGTATTATGCGATACTGAGTAAATAATTTTGGTAATAAACGAGATAGCATGGAAAACATTGAAGTCCGAGGCGCCCGTACGCATAATTTAAAAGACATCAGCCTAACCATCCCACGTGATAAATTAATAGTTATTACTGGTCTATCTGGTTCGGGGAAGTCATCACTTGCATTTGATACACTTTATGCAGAAGGACAACGCCGGTATGTTGAATCACTTTCTGCGTATGCAAGACAATTTTTATCGCTTATGGAAAAGCCTGATGTAGATCACATCGAAGGCCTCTCTCCTGCAATTTCTATTGAGCAAAAATCAACGTCTCATAATCCACGATCAACTGTGGGTACTATTACCGAAATTTACGATTATTTACGACTTATGTTTGCCCGCGTTGGCGAACCACGATGCCCTACACATGATTTACCACTTGCTGCGCAAACCGTTAGTCAAATGGTAGATACTGTTTTGGCACTGCCTGAAGGCAGTAAATTAATGCTGCTTGCGCCTATAGTAAAAGAGCGTAAAGGTGAGCATGTTAAGTTATTAGAGCAGCTATCAAGCCAAGGTTATATTCGCGCCCGTATAGACGGTGAAGTATGTGACTTGTCTGATCCACCAACACTTGAGCTCCATAAAAAACATACAATAGAAGTTGTTGTAGACAGATTTAAAGTAAAAGATGGCTTACAGCAACGCTTAGCGGAATCGTTCGAAACTGCACTTGAAATGTCTAATGGCGTTGCACATGTAGCATACATGGATGATAGCAGCGCTGAAGAAATTCTCTTCTCAGCAAACTTTGCCTGCCCTACTTGTGGCTATGCAATGACTGAGCTAGAACCGCGTTTGTTTTCGTTTAATAACCCTGCTGGTGCGTGCCAAACCTGTGATGGTTTAGGTATACGTCAATATTTTGATCCTAATCGCGTAGTGCATAACCCAGAGTTAAGCCTTGCTGGCGGTGCAATTAAAGGCTGGGATAAACGCAGCTTTTATTACTATCAAATGCTACAAGCCGTTGCTGAGCATTATAGTTTTGATTTAGATGTGCCTTATCAAGATTTAGACAGCGACTCGAAAAAAATTATTTTAGATGGCTCTGGTAGCACTAAAATTGCGTTTAATTACCGTAACGACCGTGGCGATTTAATTACGCGTAATCATGAGTTTGAAGGCGTTTTAAATAACATGAATCGCCGCTACCGCGAAACTGAGTCAAACTCAGTACGCGAAGAGCTTGCTAAATACCAAACAAGCCAAGCATGTCCTAGCTGTAATGGCTCGCGTTTACGCGAAGAATCTCGAAATGTATTTATTGGAAAAACCAACTTACCTGCAATCACGTGCATGAGTATTGGTGAAGCTATGGAGTTTTTTGAAGGGTTAACGCTAACCGGACAAAAAGGCCAAATAGCTGAAAAAATACTAAAAGAAATTCGCGACCGTTTATCGTTTTTAATTAACGTTGGCCTAAATTACTTATCACTTGAGCGCAGCGCCGACACACTATCAGGTGGTGAAGCTCAGCGTATTCGCTTAGCGAGCCAAATTGGTGCAGGCCTTGTAGGTGTAATGTACGTACTAGATGAGCCATCTATTGGGCTGCATCAACGCGATAACGACCGTTTATTACAAACATTGGTACATTTACGCGACTTAGGTAACACCGTTATTGTGGTAGAGCACGATGAAGATGCTATTCGTGCCGCTGACCATATTATTGATATTGGCCCAGGCGCGGGTGTTCATGGTGGGCATATTATTGCTCAAGGAACACGCGACGATATTTTAGCAAGCAAAGAGTCTGTTACGGGCCAGTTTTTATCAGGCGTACGTAGAATAGAAATACCAAAAGAACGTCACCCAACGAACGACAAATGGCTAGAGCTATTTGGCGCAACGGGTAATAATCTTAAAAATGTGGATTTAAAAATCCCATTTGGTTTAATGACCTGTGTGACAGGTGTATCGGGCTCAGGTAAATCAACGCTAATAAACGACACCTTGTTTAAACTTGCTCATACAGAGCTAAATGGCGCAACCACTGCCGAAGCGGCACCGTATAAATCAATTAGTGGTTTAGATCATTTTGATAAAGTGATCGATATTGATCAAAGCCCGATTGGTCGTACTCCGCGTTCAAATCCGGCAACCTACACAGGTATATTTACCGGCATTCGTGAGTTATTTGCAGGTACACAAGAAGCGCGCTCACGTGGCTACAAAGTAGGTCGCTTTAGCTTTAACGTTAAAGGCGGACGCTGTGAAGCTTGCCAAGGTGACGGCTTAATTAAAGTTGAAATGCACTTTTTACCTGATGTGTATGTACCGTGTGATGTATGTAAGAGTAAACGCTATAACCGCGAAACCCTCGAAGTACAATACAAAGGTAAAAACATACACCAAGTGCTTGAGATGACTGTTGAAGACGCTCACGATTACTTTGATAAAATACCGGCTATTGCGCGTAAGCTTAAAACGCTGATGGACGTTGGTTTGTCGTACGTGCGTTTAGGTCAAGCCGCTACTACTCTCTCTGGTGGTGAGGCGCAACGTGTAAAATTAGCACGCGAGCTATCAAAGCGTGATACTGGTAAAACGCTCTACATATTAGATGAGCCAACAACAGGCTTACACTTTGCTGATATTGAACAGCTGCTTGTTGTACTTCATCGCTTGCGCGATCACGGTAATACTATTGTTGTTATTGAGCATAACCTCGATGTTATTAAAACAGCAGACTGGGTTATCGATTTAGGACCTGAAGGCGGTGCTGGCGGTGGTGAAATACTTATTGCCGGCACACCAGAAGAAGTAGCTGAGTGTGAGCGTTCACATACTGGGCATTACTTAAAACCATTGCTTTAATATAGATTATAAAAAACACCAGGCAATTAAACTGCTTGGTGTTTTTTATGCATAATGCTCTACTTTTAGCTGCATTATAATTTTGTTATTCATCCCAACTAATTTGCACTATTTGCATGTCTTTATATTTAGATCCCGTAAACAATATTTCATTGTTTTCGTTCACTTCAAAACCAATAGGTCGAAAGTCCACGTGTATATCTTGTATGGTTTGATCGTGTAAATTTAGTCTAGCGACTCTAGAAATAGAATCTGAATAATAGAAATAGTCTTTGCTAACTCCATATGCAACTGACTTTTTGGCATTTTTAGGTAATTCCCAGCTTTGCCTATCTGAAAGGCGAATTAATTGATTATCATTGGTTACGTATCCGTTACCTTTACTATCTGAAATGAGTTTATTAGCTTTTATTCCTTCTATCACGCGTGTATCGCGAGTTAGTAAATTAAATTCTGCCAATATATTTTTTGAACCAAGTCGCTTAATATAAATAATGCTTTCGTTATTTTTTGACCAAATATAGCTTACTATTTTATGCTTATTAAATTCTTCAAATGGATAAAATTTTTGAGCGTTTACGTCATAAAGTGAAAAACCTTTATTTTTCATGAATATCATGCGTTGCTTATTAGGAGAGGCTCTTAGACCTCCTAATACAAAAGTTGATGAGCCATCATCGTAATTAAAAAAGCTAAGTTGCTTTGTAAGACCATTTTGAGAGAGCCACAATTGACTGCTGCCAGAACGCTCTGATACAAAAATATGTGCTGTCCCTTCCTTATTAATTATTTCAGCAATGTTGTACTCGTCTTTATCACTTTTATAAAGTGCTTCATACTCAGGATTATCACCAAAAGGGTCTGTAGCTTTAATAAGCGAGTATGCCTGTGTCATATTTTCCGAGTAAAATAGGCTGTTATCAGAGTGAACCGCTATATAATAAGGTGAAATTGCTGGGGTAATCGTTAGTGTGCGTTTAATAATATTATTTTCATCAAACACAATAGTTGAAAGCTCAGAGTCTTCAAAAACAATCACGCCTTTATCGTCTGCAAGCCAGTCAAACGCGAAGCTAATTATGCTTTTCTTTGCTTTAAATAACCGCTTGGTTTCATGGGTCTCAAAATTGTAGCTAAATACAGAAAAAGGCTTACCCTTTTGACTAAGTACATATGCTATTTTACTACCAGAATGAGATAAACGAGGCATGATTACGCCATACATGACGCCTGGTGGTGGAATCACTATGAATTCTTTCTTAAGTTCTAAATCATATTTATATAAACCTGAACCCTCATGCTCATTTTTATATTCGGTGTAATAAATATGCTCACCACTTTCGTCTACTTGCGCATAACCAGTGTATCTAAGGTCACACTTTTTAATTAAAGTAGCCTCTCCTATAACAGGAAACTGGCTTAAATCAACGAGTACCATTTCACACTTTTGCTGCTTTAAGTTGGTAGCTTGTAACAACACAGAGCGCTGATTTAACTGCCACGATAAAATGGATACTTGAAAGCCAGGATAGGTAATTTCAACTTCCCTTTGATCAGATAGTCGCTTTACAAATGCATGCATTACGTCATTTTCAGGTTCAACATTTGTATAAGCTAAATATTGTTTATCTGAGGACATCTCAGGGTGAACCTCACTGCCTATATTCCACGTGCTTGCTACCTTATTAACCGTGATCTGTTTAATCTTTTCACTAGAAGGTGTATTAATAAAAAACAACCCAAACCATACTAAAAAGCACAGGCAAATAATGGCGAATAAAGAATAAATCAAAAACTTTTTACTATTCGTTCTTTGAACTGGTTGCGAAATAGTTGCAGTAGCTATCTCTTCATTTTTGGCAGAAATACCCGGTGAGTCAGGCAAAATGTTTGCAGGCTCTTTCGAAACGTTTGCTTGCGTTAAACGCTCAGGTATTACCGTTAGGCTATATCCTTTACGGTAATGTGTTTTTAAAAGCGGCGCTTTTTCAATTGGGTGGGCAAGCTGCTTTCTTAACTCTGAGATTGCACGGTTAATCGCATTATCGTCAACAAAGCTTTGTTGCCACACACTCTCAATAAGCTCTTGGCGGGAAACGATTTGTTGAGGCTTATCTATAAAGTGGAGTAATAACTTTACTAAAAGTGGATCTAATTCCCTTTCTAAATGGTTTGAAGTAATCACACAGCGATTACTAATAAATTGCCAAGGTCCGATTTGATAATTCATAGTCTTTACGTATTTTTATTTTTATAAACCGTATCACATCTACACTTTATTTTATAGAAAAAGCATTTTAAACCTTATATTAGCATTATAAGGTTTAAAGCTAACATACTAAATTTAAACAATTATTTAGCTTTAAAAACCTTATCTATTAATTGCTCATAACTAGATAAGCGACTCTTAATAAATTCAGCGATATTCTTTAAACCGTCATCAACAAGCAGCTTAGTAAAAAATCATTTGTGATTCTAAATTGGCTGCAATCAAAAATATAAAAGGTTTAATTATGAACAACACAATGAAAAAAGTACTGCCAGCTTTACTACTAGCAACGGCTTTTAATACTACTTCAGTTATTGCAGCTGACGCTAAACAAGACACCATTCAAAATAATTTAGAGAAATGCATGATTAATGAAAGCATAAAGGCAATTAACCCTGTTAATCAAAAACTACGAAAAACAAACAAAATAGACGCTTCTGAGTCTTTAAAAAGTAATGTTGATAAGCAGACATTACTTTCTTCAATAGATGAAAAAATATCAGCTGAGCTTGACTCTTCAATGAGCAAAATAAACTCGCAAATTGATAAAAATCTTTCAAAGGTAACATCGTCAATCACTACATATTTCAGCAATGTGTTATCGAACTAAAAACAATAAAATTAAAAGTTATATTAAGGAATTATCATGAAAAAATTCACAAAAAAATTAGTGTCTGCTAGCGTATTACTTAGTTGTAGCCTTTTAGCAAATACAGCACAGGCTCAAAGCTCTGTATGGCAAGTAAGTAATGGCAATGACTCACTATTTATTGGCGGTACAGTTCACATACTACCTAAAGCTGAAATGCCTCTACCCGCTGAGTTTAACCATGCTTATGAACAAGCAGATACAATTATTTTAGAAGCACCGTTACCTGACCCAGCCGACACCAATGCACAAATGCAAATGTTAGGTGCGCTATCGTATACAAATAACGAAACGTTGAGTCAAAAGCTAGAACCCGAGATTAAGGCTTCACTTGAAAATAAGCTTAGCGAGTTTGGCGCTAACCTAGCTAAGTTAGATGGTTTTCGCCCTGCTATGGTTAGTATTGTTTTAATGTCGATGGAGCTTCAAAAGCAAAATTTAATGGGTGAAGGGGTTGATGCTTACTTTACTAAAAAAGCGACTGAAGATAACAAAACAAAAAATTACTTAGAAACAATGGAATTTCAGTTAGAGTTTTTTAAAACAATGGGTCAAGGCAACGAAAACGATTTCATTAAACGTAACTTAGCCGAGCTTCACAACTATGGCGATATGTTTAAAGGACTTTTAGCTGCCTGGCGCAAAGGTGATACAGACACACTGAATAAAGTGGCACTTGAAGATATGCAGCAAAATGATCCGAATAGCTATAAACAAATCATTACAGATAGAAATAATGATTGGTTACCAAAAGTAGAAGCCATGTTTAACAACGACAAAAATGAGTTTGTACTTGTTGGAGTTGCCCACCTTGCAGGACAAGATAGTTTACTTACCTTACTTGAAAATAAGGGCTATAAAGTTTCTCTAGTTGATATTGATAGCACGGCAGATATAACAGTAAGAGGGGCTGAATAATGGATAAAACAGACAAACTAGCGATATCGCTACTGTTTCTATTTGGGTCTATCATGTTGATATGTGCTATATAAAAAATGCCGCTAACAAGCGGCATTTTTTTATTTTAATAAACTTACCCGCGTGGAATAAATCCAACTGCATCATAAACGGCTTTTAATGTAACCTCAGCTCGAGCACTCGCTTTTTCAGCGCCCTTTTTCATGATGTTATTAAGAAGCGATTGATCTTCTCTAATCTCTTTAAAGCGAGCTTGAATAGGTTCAATCATGCTTACAACAGCATCAGCGGTATCTTTCTTCAAATGGCCATACATTTTATCTTCGTATTCTGGCACTAAGTCTTCAATTGAGCGCTTAGTTGCAACGCTTAATAAAGTAAGCAAGTTTGATACACCCGGCTTTTCTTTGCGATCAAAGTAGATACGCGCTTGTTCGTCTGAGTCTGTTACTGCTTTTTTAAGTTTTTTCTCAATCTTTTTAGGCTCGTCTAGCATCATGATAAAACCATTTGGGTTTTCATCTGACTTTGACATCTTTTTAAGTGGATCTTGTAGGCTCATTACGCGAGCACCAAATTCAGGAATATACGGTTCTGGTAGCGTAAAAATATCGCCATATACATTATTAAAGCGCGTAGCAATATCGCGAGTCAGCTCTAAATGCTGCTTTTGATCATCTCCTACAGGTACTTTATCTGCTTGATACAATAAAATATCCGCCGCTTGCAGAGCTGGATAAGCAAATAAACCCACGTTAATATTATTAGCGTGCGTTGCTGACTTATCTTTAAACTGCGTCATACGATTAAGCTCACCCATTTGCGCATAACAGTTTAAAACCCAACCTAGTTGAGCATGTTCAGGCACTTGAGATTGTACAAATAGCGCTGCTTTTTCTGGATTGATACCACATGCTGTATATAGTGCAACTCCGTCCAATACGCGAGCGCGAAGTAATTCTGGGTCTTGGCGTACCGTAATCGCATGCAAATCTGCAAGCATAAAGTAGCTATCATATTCTTCCTGTAGCTTAACCCACTGGTTAATAGCGCCAACATAGTTGCCTATTGTCATACCACCGGTTGGCTGCATGCCACTTAATACTACTGGTTTACTCATGATTTTCCTTTATTTTGCTTAATTAATAATATTTAACGCTGCGTTAGAACAGGTATTATATCTAAGAAGTTATCGCATAGGTACTGCGGATTATAATCTGCAAGGTTTTCACCTTGGTTATAGCCGTAACTAAGTGCAATTACGTCTATGTTAGCAGCTTTAGCTGCAAGTATATCGCTTTTAGAATCACCTATCATTATTGCTTTATTAGGTTCAACATTTAGCTTTTTACAGGCAAATAGTAAAGGCTCTGGCGATGGTTTTTTTGCCATGTCGTCACCACATACAATCACATCAAAATGGCTCGCTAGTGCTAGTTTATCAAGCAACTTCTCTGTAAACACACGAGACTTATTAGTGATTAATGCTTTGGGCATACCACGAAGTGCTGCAAGCCCAGTTTCTACATGTTGATACAACACACTATATTCACCCACATGTTGCTCATAATGTTTATAAAACTGCGTAATAGCTTTGCTGCTGAGTGATTCATCTAAATGCTCACTCACTTGCATATCGCCACTCAAGGCACGTTTAACTAGCACTTCAACACCATTACCTACCCAGCTTTCAACCAAACGTTGACTTACTATCGGGAATGCTAAGTCAGTTAATGTGAGATTTATGGCTATGTATAAATCGTAAATGCTATCAACCAAGGTACCATCTAAATCAAATAAGGCGATATCGTACTTCATTATTTTACACTTCCAAGCTGTTTACGCATTTGATCAATCACAACTTTGTAATCTGGCTGATTAAAAATAGCAGAACCTGCAACAAACATATCTGCACCCGCTTGAGCCGCTGCTGCAATGTTATCGACTTTAATACCACCATCAACCTCTAAGCGAATATCTCGACCTGATTCAATAATACGCTGTTTTGCTTGGCGTAGTTTTTCAAGCGTATGAGGGATAAAACTTTGCCCGCCAAAACCTGGGTTAACCGACATAAGTAAAATGGTATCGAGCTTATCAATAACATGATCTAAATAACTTAGACTTGTTGCAGGGTTAAACACTAAGCCTGCTTTACAGCCGTGATCTTTAATTAGCTGTATTGTTCGATCGACGTGCTCGCTAGCTTCTGGATGAAAAGTAATAATTGATGCCCCAGCCTCTGCAAACAGTGGAATAAGGCTATCTACAGGCTTAACCATTAAATGCACGTCGATAGGCGCTGTTACGCCGTAATCTCTAAGTGCTTTACACACCATTGGGCCAATTGTTAGATTAGGTACATAGTGATTATCCATTACATCAAAATGAACCACATCTGCTCCCGCAGCGAGTACTTTATCAACATCTTCACCTAACTTTGCAAAGTCAGCAGACAAAATAGAAGGGGCAATTAAATATTTTTGCTCTGGGTTAAACATGATTAACTCCATCAATAAATAGTGTATTGCGTTAATGTAACTTAATTGAAGATGTTACCCAAGTAATATGGCGTAATAGCCCCTATTTCAGGTAACTTTAAGTTTGATATTTAATCAATATTTGCTATGATTAAAAAAGTAACAAATTATTGGATTTCATCATGCGTGCTTTTAAAACTGGGATATTAATTGCGTCGGCATTACTGCTTATCGGGGCGTTTAGCTTTGATTCAAGCTCTGAGCAAGAATTAAGCTCAGTGGGTAATTGTCATAATACACAAGTGGTAAGTGCTCAAAACACATTAACTACAATCACGTGTATTAAAGCTGAAGAAGAGTCATCGTGGTTTTCGTGGTTAACTGGCGATAGCCGTAGCGCTCAGTTTCATTACCTCGATTTGCTAGAACTACTTACTAGTTCTGATGATTCTAAAAATACTCCTTCTTTAAAACCCTTATTTTAAATAATGCTGCAATTTTTTAGTGCGTTGCAAAGTGTGCTAGCAGCATTTTTTGGTGTTCAATCTGAAAATAAACGCCAAGTCGATTTTAAACAACACTCTCCTGTCTCTATCATCCTAATTGCGGTTGTACTATTTATTGCTTTTGTTATCGCAATTTACGCTGTGGTTGCTTGGGTGCTAAATACATAGCCATCAACTCGTCAACTTTATTTCTAGAGCCACCTTTGGGGCTAATAGTGCGCTTTACTTGAATTTGATCAAGTGATGCTTGGCTATAAATTTTTCGAGTCCATACGGTATCGTGATTAGAGATAAGCACTGGTGTATCATTTTCAAAGGCAGCCTTCTCAGCCAGATTAGCCAAATTAGCCTGATCATCTAAATTAAACCCCCCTTTAGCGTAAGACGTAAAAGAAGCGGTTTTACTTAATGGTACATAAGGTGGGTCGCAATAAATAACTGCATTGTTAGGCACTAACTTAAAAACGTCATCGTAATCTAAACAGGTGAAGGTTGCTTTTTGTGCTTTTTCAGCAAAAAAGTACATTTCTTTTTCAGGAAAGTAAGGCTTTTTATATTTACCAAAAGGCACATTAAAAATACCTTTTAAATTATACCTACAGAGTCCGTTATAACCATGGCGGTTCATGTATAAAAACAATATTGAACGTTCATATACATCACGACTTTGATTAAACTGCACACGATATTCGTAATAAGCATCTGCGTGATTATTCAAATCTACAAATAACTTTTTAGCGTCACTAATCAGCTCATCTGGAGAGCTTTTCAGCTCTTTATATAAGTTAATTAAGTCTGCATTTATATCGTTGAGAATATAGTGTTTAAAGTCACTATTTAAAAACACAGAGCCTGCACCAACAAAAGGTTCAACCAACGTATCAGCATGCTTGCTAGCTTGGTTTAATCGCGCATTAATATTTTCAACTAGGCTGTATTTTCCGCCGGCCCATTTAAGGAAGGCTCTACTCTTTTGCTGCATTGGCTCTTTACTTCAATCTGGTGTTGCGCGATTTTACACTAAAGCAGTGTGTTTTACTGATCAACGAGTGCTATTTCTTGCTTTATTTTACTAATTTTTTTATAGAAAGGTTTATTTTTTCTAACCTCAGCAGATAAAGTATCCATTGCTGATTTTGCTTCGTTTATACTTTCAAAACTGCCAAATGTAACAACCCACCATATTTTATTATTTCGCTTTGTTTGGTAAGTATGAGTTTGCTGCTGTAGATTGAATTGAGCAATAAAATTATCGCTAACTTCCTGCTGAGTTACGGCTAATAATTGAATAACACTATTTGTATCTATTTGCTGCATGTACCATATATTATCTTGGCTGATCTGAGTTTGCTCTGCTGTATTTACTTTTAGAGCTTCAGATTTAACGTCACTTGATACACTGCTTTTGTTTTTAACGCTATTATCAATAGCATTGTCTAATACGTTAACGGTGTTGCCAGGTTCGGTAAGGCTTTGCATTATGGCAGGCACATCATTAATGTGTACACGCTCTGGCTTAATATCTGGCTCAACTACTTCAAGTTCATTTAAGTTAATTATTGAGTCATTTTTCTTTATAGCCGGCTCACTTACTTGCTCTATAGATATTGCTGTATTTACTACTTGTGTTTCTTCTTGCTGATAATACTGTTGCCACCACTGCGTCATATCCGACTTATAAAGCAGACCAATAATTAAAAGCATAATCAGCAACATCAAAATCAATAAGTGTAATCGCCAAGACACTTTGTCTTTAACAATAATATCGGCTATGTGCTCACTAGGTTGCCAAGCAAGCAATAAGCTTGGATTACCATGAGCCTCAGCTAAAAAAGTACTAAATACAGGGTCTTCATCATAGGGTAAGTCTGTAAAGTACCA
The DNA here is from genome assembly GCF_015864505.1 of Pseudoalteromonas sp. SWYJ118. NCBI lineage: Bacteria > Pseudomonadati > Pseudomonadota > Gammaproteobacteria > Alteromonadales > Pseudoalteromonadaceae > Pseudoalteromonas > Pseudoalteromonas sp. SWYJ118. The sequence goes on from NZ_JADYXC010000007.1 coordinate 95,993, forward strand.
CTGCAATAACATCTTGCTTTCTCGAAGCGTTAGCGGCTCCAGATAAATTTCAACAGCGTTATTTAAAGCCAGTTTGGACTGTGAAGCTATTATAATATATAGCGTATTTGGGCTGTTTTTAGAAAGTAACTCAAGCTCAATTAACATCTCATCAGATAATTGCCTACCGCCATCAAGTACCCATAAACATGGCCCGCATGGTTGCTGCTGCAGTAATTGGTAATAGTTTTCAGGTAAACTTAAGTTATGATCAATCAGGGGAGAGTTAAAGCTTTGCTCTAATAACTCACTCATTAGCTGAGCATCAGTCATTTGCGCACTTACTTGCACGAAGGCTTTATTAAAGTCGTTGTATTTATCTGTAATGAAGGTTTCGAGCATGTAACTTTTACCTAGCCCAGAAGTGCCAAGTAAAACAATTAAATTTTGCCCGTACTCAAATTGCAGTGCGATTCTATCCACCAAAGCCGCACGGCTTGGTAAAATTTGTGACTGCATTTACTGCTCGATTAAGTCTCTAACTTGATCATCAGATACATTATCAACTAATGCACACTGGCCAAATTGGGTAGGTAGAATAAAGCGGATAGTGCCTTTTTTATTCTTTTTGTCTTTACGCATATGCGTTAAAAACTGCTCGCTAGTCATTTGCTTTGGAATTTCTGTTGGTAAATTATATAGCTCAAGCAGCTTAATAATTCGATCAACTTCATCTGCGCTTAAATCTTGGCGTGTCTTGGCAAGTTTAGCTGCTAATACCATTCCTGTTGCAACAGCTTCGCCGTGTAACCAAACGCCATAACCCATCTGTGCCTCAATTGCATGGGCAAATGTATGGCCTAAGTTTAACAAAGCCCGTAAGCCGTGTTCTTTTTCATCTTGAGCAACTATAAGCGCTTTTATTTCACAACATCTAAAAATGATATGCTGTAAGCATGCTTCATCTAATTGCTGTAAATTAGTCACATTTCGCTCTAAATAGGCAAATAATTCGGTATCGTAAATCAGACCATACTTAATTACCTCAGCCATACCTGCTGCAAACTCTCGTGCAGGTAGAGTGTGTAATGTTTGCGTATCAATAAAAACCGCTTGAGGCTGATAAAATGCCCCTATCATATTTTTACCTAACGGATGATTTACTGCCGTTTTTCCACCTACCGATGAATCAACCTGTGAAAGCACTGTCGTTGGTATTTGAATAAACGGTACGCCGCGCTGATAACAAGCCGCTACAAAACCAGTTAGGTCACCTACAACACCGCCACCTAACGCAATTAAACACGTATCTCGGCCACAGTTATTTTGTAGTAAAAATGCTGATATTTTTTCAAACCATTCAAGTGATTTATATTGCTCACCGTCAGGAATAATAAAAGATAGCGGATTTAGATCAGCTAATGAATCAAGTAACCTTTGCAAATATAAAGGCGCTATTGTGTCATTAGTAATGATGATAGGCCGACAATCACCAATGTGGTGAACCAGGCGGCCATTATCTTGAAGTGCAGATTGCCCAATATAAATAGGATAACTTCGCTCGTCCAAATTAACAGTTAATTTAAGCATGCTTGGCTATTCCTTTATTATTGGTTTTTAAAAATCTAATTTCTCGATGATTTGGTTAGCAACAACTTTAGCGCTTTGCTCATCGGTACGTACAACAAAATCAGCAACTTCTTTGTATAGTGGCTCGCGTTCTTCTGCTAAGCGCTCTAGTACGTTACGAGGTGCTTCTTCAGTTTGCAGTAATGGACGACGCTTGTCGCGTTGCGTGCGTGCAACTTGCTTCTCTATAGGTGTCTCTAGGTATACAACGATACCTCGAGCCGAAAGCTTGTTTCGAACTTCTTTGCTCATTACTGAACCACCACCGGTAGCAAGTACAATACCTTGCATCTCGGTTAAATCGCCAATAACAGACTCTTCTCGAAGTCTAAAGCCTTCTTCACCTTCAAGATCGAATACCCATGCAATATCTGCACCTGTGCGGCGTTCGATTTCTTGATCAGAATCAACAAATTCAAGGTGTAATTGGTCAGCGATGTGACGACCAATCGTGCTTTTGCCAGCCCCCATGGGGCCAACTAGAAATATATTACGTTTCTCAGCCATATCTTTTAGTACAAACAAACTCTAAAATTTGAAATAAAACCCCGCCTAACGACCTGGCCCCAAAATTAAGGAGGGGATTATCTCAGTAATTGCAGGGGTATTTCAAGTCAATTAGGATAAAAAGCCATATAACGAGCAATTAATCTAAATAATCACCCGTTGGTTAACATAAAACCACTGTATTTTAATCAATTTGTATTTTTGGTGTCACGAAAATAAGCAATTCACGCTTTTCATTAAACTCACTTGTGCTTTTAAATAGTCTTCCTACATAAGGAATATCACCTAAAATTGGTACTTTACTTGTAGTATTAATGATTTGCTGCTGGAAAATACCACCGAGTACTACGGTTTGTCCATTCTCAACTAATACTTGTGTTTGGATCTCTTGGGTATCAATAGACACAGCTTCACCTGTACCCGTTTGTACGGTATCACCACGTGTATCTTGAGTAATCACTAAGTCTAGTATTACTTTATTATCCGGGGTTATATGAGGCGTTACTTCTAAACTCAGTACCGCTTTTTTAAAGCTTACGGTAGTAGCACCACTTGAAGCTGACTCAGTGTAAGGAATTTCAGTACCTTGCTCTATTCGCGCTTTTTGCTGGTTTGCTGCAATAATGCGCGGGCTTGCAATAATCTCACCTTTGTTCTCTTTTTCAAGCGCACTTAGCTCTAAATCAATTAACGTACCATTAGCCAGTTTTGCTATGTGTAAGCCAATACTTGCTGCTGGGTTTGATGTAGGTAAATTTACATTTAATCGATCTGAAATACTTGGCGCATTTGAAGTTGATGTCGCGTTATAAATGCCTTCTGCGCCTTCAAGTGAACCTGAAATACCAACACTACTACCTTGGTCACTAAAGCCCCAGCGTACGCCTAAGTCCTCAGTAACGTTATCACGCACAGTTACCATACGAGATTCTATTACAACCTGCTGTACTGGAATATCGAGTGTTTCAATCATGCGGCGGATATTTTCTATACTCTTTACCGTATCTTTTACTAATAAGGTATTTGTACGCTGATCAACCGATACACTACCACGGGCTGTTATAATGCTGTTTCTATCTGTTTTTAATAAATCAGCAAAATTTTCGGCTTTAGCATAGTTTAATCGAATGTATTCACTGTATAGAGGCTCTAAGTCTTCAACTTGCTGTTTAGCTTTTAAATCTTTAGCTTCACGTGCAGCTAGTTCTTCTGCAGGTGCTACCATTAAAATAGAGCCATCCATGCGCTTATCTAGCCCTTTAATACGCAATACTACGTCAAGCGCTTGATCCCACGGTACGCCATCTAAGCGCAGTGTTATATTACCTGTCACTGAATCACTGGTTACTAAGTTAAAATCGTTATAACCCGCAATAATTTGTAGTGCTGCTCGCACAGAGATATCTTGAAAATTTAAGGTCATAGGGCGACCTTGATACTCAACGCCACCATCTAAATAGGCGTTTTGCGTTTCATCTTTTTCTACCGTCAGCGTTAAAATATTATCTATTTGCTGGTACGTAAATGTAAACTGAGCGTTTGGCTCAATAACGACACGACTTAATCCGTCTTCTTTAAAAGTCTCGATATTACTTACAACAGTACCAAAATCTAATACATCTAATTCATAAAGTAGGTCATCTAAAATATCGGTGTGATGAAAGTCAGCGTAAATTTTACCGCCACTTTCATGGACTTCAATTGCAGCTTGAGTGTCTTGTAAAAATACGAGTACTTTCGCTTCGCCCTTTTCACCACGTCTAAAATCAATTGATTGGATACGGTTGATGTAATTTCCACTTACATCACCTGAGTCCATCGCTACATCTTCATTTTCAGATTCTGTAAGAGGATTATCAGACACGCGTATTGATACTAAGTTGTTATGAACTTCAGTTTCATAAATTTTTAATCTATCTAAGTTTACCGTTACCTTTAAACCACTGTTAGTTAAAACATTAGTAACACTGCTAATTCCAGCTTGATTAACTTCAACATCATTTAAACCAACCTCTAACTCTGCGGTATCAAAAAACATTTCGATTCGGGCTGGGCTATTAAACACCTGAACTTTTGGCTCAAGCGTTAACTCTTCATCAAAAACAAGCTGTAACTCAGTTTCGCCTTTAAGTAATGGATTATAACGAACATCATAAAGTAACGGCCCTGCAACGGCTGAATTTACAGTGACTAAAGCAACAGCAGCCAGTAATGTTTGTGAAATACGATGAAGCCAAAGTACATCCTTATGCATGCTATTTTTACCTTTTTTATTATTAATTTGCGCCATCTGTTGCCGCCTCTAACATTTCTAATTTAGTCAAGCGCTCTTTCCAACAGCCAGACCCATCAGGGATTAATTCCACTAACTCTATATAGTCGTTACTTACTGTTTTTACTTTGCCATCATAACTACCAAGGTAATTCCCTACCGTTACACGATGCAAAGTAGCGTCAGCTGCTGTTATTAATGCCCATATTTGTCCACTAGAACCAATTGTGCCTTTCATTGCTAAGTTATCTAGCGGGTATTTTTCTAACGGTTCGCGGCGACGCTCTTGATCTGGGTGCAAACAGTTTTTTACTTGCGTTAATTTATTTTGGATTATCTCAGGCTGAGGCGCTACAAACGGGCTACGTAGCTGACCAGCACTGTACTCAAATATTTCAAACTTTGTCAGCTCAGGAATTGATTCAACCTTTGGTGTTGTGCTTGCTTTTACTTGATCAATAAATTCTTTTTGCTCAGACGTATCATCATTACAACCACTCAAAACAAACACCATTACTACAGGTACTACGCGAAGGAGCTTCATTTTTTAACCCCTTCTTCATAGCGATATGTTTTTGCAACAACACTAAATGTTAACTGTTTATCGCCCGATGATAAAATAGAAAAGTCATGTAAGCTTACAATTCGTGGTAACTGAGCTACTTTACCCACAAACTCACCAAATTCATGGTAGGTCCCTATCACTTCTATTTTAATCGGTAATTCAGTATAAAATTCTTTCTCGACTTCTGGTAACCAACCTATTTTTAAAAAAGTCAGACCACTTGTTGTGCCAACATACGACAAATCATCAAGTAAACCAGGGGTTTCGTTAGAGGTAGGTAAACGTTTTAATAATTGTGAAAACTTATCTTCCATTTCAATCATTTGTTGACGGTAGATCTCAAGCTTACTCGCGACTGCGTATTTAGTGCGATAAGTTGTGCGTAACTCGACCTCTTTCGCAACTGCACTGTGGTAACTATCAATTTCATCAGAAACTAATAGGCTATAACTAAAAAACAATACAAGTCCGGCAACAAACGTACAGCAAATTGCTTTAACTGCAATAGGCCAATCGCCAATGTTATCAAGCTCTATTTCATTCCAATCAATTTCACTCAGTGCTTTAAAATCAAGGCTCATCGCTAACCTCACCAATTTTATCAAATGGTTTTACATAAAATTCCATATTAAAATCACTAAGTAAACGCGAAGATTGATCGCCTGCAACAATGCCTTGCATTGAAGGATTCTCTAGTAAATATGAGCTTTGTACTTGGCGCAGCATTGTTGATAAACGGTTATTAGATTCACTACGTCCCAATACATGTATTTGGCTGCCTCTGCGCTCGAGTTTTGTTAAGTAAACCCCACCCGGCACTATTTTGGCAACTTCATCCATTATTTGCGTACCCAAATTACGGCTGCTTTGTAATTCTTCAATGAGCCTCATACGCTGTTGTAAGTTTTCTTTTCTTTTATCTAAACTTCTAATTTCACTTATTTTTTTATCTAGCATGCTAATTTCTGAGCTTAAATAGTTATTCTTTAAGTTTTGACCGTCTTTTAATGCACTATAAAAAGAGCTTAATAAGTACATACTCGCAAAACAAAGTATAACGACACCAATAAGTATAGTTACAAATTTCTTTTTCGATTCTTCGCGCTGCGATTCACGCCAAGGAAGTAGATTTATATGTGGCATGTTGAAAAACTCCTTAATGCCAACCCTGTCGCAATTGCAAACTGCGTTTTGTGACGCTGCATTACATTACGATCTACTTTTGGAGAAATTTCCATATTTTCAAAAGGCTCAGCAACGACAGAGTGAATACCTAGTTCTTCAATGAGTAATCGGTCAATACCTTTAATCATCGATGTACCACCTGTTAATACAATATAGTCGATTTGCTCTTTGCCACTGGTTGTTAAAAACATTTGCACCGCGCGTCGCACTTGTTGAAGTAACGAAGTTTGAAAAGGGGCTAATACTTCAAATGTGTAGTTTGGCGGTAAATCACCTGATGTTTTACCAATTTCAGCTTCATCAAATCCTTTATTATAATAAGCAACAATACTATTTGTATATTGGTCGCCACCAAAAACTTGGTCTCGTGTATAAATTGTTTCCCCAGCTTGAACAACGCTCACGAGCATTAAAACCGCACCAATATCAACCACAGCCACACATTTATTAAATGCGTCGCTAGGTAATTGCTGGTAATACACATCCATTGCACGACTTAATGCATAGCTTTCTACATCAACTATTTTAGCTTCTAAATTTGCAGCTTCTAAAGCGCCAACACGCGCTTCTACACTCTCAGTACGAGCAGCTGAAAGCAAAACATTCATTTTACTAGGATCGGCCTCATTCGTCGAAAGCTTCTCAAAGTCGAGGCTCACTTCATCAAGAGGATATGGAATTAAACTATCGGCTTCAATTTCAATTTGCGACTCAAGTTCAGCATCAGTTAACGATACATCCATGAAGATCACTTTTGTAATGACTGTTTGGCCAGAAACAGCCACTGCTGCAGATTTTAACGACTTTGGTAATTTTTTTCTTAATTTTGTAATTACGTTACCAATCGCTTCAATATCTTGAATTGTGCGCTCACTCATTGCGCCTTTTGGCATCGGCTCAATTGCAAGTGCTTCGAGTCGAAATCCAGTTTCAATTTCACGTAAAAGCACAGCCTTAATAGAGTGTGATCCAATATCAATTCCTACCATCATTTGGGACGGTTTTTGAAATAGTTGACTTAGCATGTTTCAACTTGGCCTTTGTTTTAATAATAAACAAGTTATAATTTTTATATGAAAAAATATTATTCATTTTTTAATCAATATATACTAGCAGTCAAAACTCGCAATTGGGAGTCCATTTAGGGAAATATAAGTGATTTTATTAAAACGAACTTTACAATTTTTTATCATTTGTGTGTTAATTGGTCTGATTACTTTGATCAGTCTTTATTACTACGTTAAACCTGATATCCCCAGTGTGCAAGTTTTAAAAGACGTGCAATTACAAACTCCTATGCAAGTATTCACTAAAGATGGGCTTTTAATCAATCAATTTGGTGAAAAACGTCGTATTCCAGTGACTATTGATGAAATTCCTCAAACACTCATTAATGCATTTTTAGCGACAGAAGATAATCGATTTTACGATCATATAGGCATAGACCCTATTGGTATAGTACGTTCGGCTGTTGTTCTTATATCTACTGGCGAGAAAAAACAAGGTGCAAGTACTATTACTATGCAGCTTGCTCGTAATTTCTTTTTAACACGCGAAAAAGCGTATATCCGTAAAGTTAAAGAAATATTTATAGCGCTTCATATTGAAGGAGTGTTAACAAAAGACGAAATTTTAGAGCTTTACCTTAATAAAATAGAATTAGGTAATCGTGCTTTCGGTATTGGTGCAGCAGCGCAAGTTTATTACGGTAAAGAGCTAAAAGATTTAACACTTGCGCAAATGGCGATGATTGCAGGTTTACCTAAAGCACCTTCAGCTTTAAACCCAATTCGTAACCCAACGCGTGCAAAAGCGCGCCGAAATGTAGTTTTAGGCCGTTTACTGACCGAAGACTATATAACACAAGAGCAATATAACGAAGCAACTAGCCAACCTATTACAGCTTATTTTCACGGTGCAGAAATAAACTTATACGCACCGTATATCTCTGAAATGGTGCGCGCTGAAATGGTTTCGCGCTATGGGGTAGATAAAGCTTACAACTCTGGTTTTAAAATTTTTACCTCAGTAGAGTCAAAGGTTCAAAAAGCAGCGCAAAACGCACTTGTAAATAACTTACACAGTTACGATATGCGTCATGGTTTTAGAGGTCCAACTGATGTTTTATGGAATCCTGAAACACAACCAGCTTTAACTGAGCAACAAATACTCAATAAATTACAGAGCGTAAATGAGTTAGGCACTTTAAAAGTTGCAGCAGTACTCAGTGTTAATAATAAAACAGCTACAGTACTACTTAAAAACGGTGAGCAAACAACTCTCAGTTGGGATAGTTTAAAATGGGCGCGTAAGTATATTACTCGCTACCGCCAAAGCTTTGCTCCAAAAGCAGCTACTGATATTTTAACGCCAGGTATGCAAATATGGGTACGTCAAAACGAAGATAACAGCTACTTATTAAGCCAAATACCAGAAGCATCAAGCGCTATTGTATCCCTCGATCCACAAGACGGTAGAATAAAAGCTATTGTAGGGGGTTACAGCTTTGAGCAAAGTCAATACAACCGAGCGATACAAGCTAAGCGTCAAGTGGGTTCTAATATAAAACCTTTTATATATTCAGCAGCACTTGAAAAAGGTTACACGCTTGCGTCTATATTAAATGATGCACCTATAAACCAATGGGATAAGAGCCAAGGCGTAGCATGGCGCCCTAAAAACAGCCCTGCTGTTTACAACGGTCCTATTCGAATTCGCCGTGCTTTAGCACAGTCTAAAAACGTTATTTCGGTGCGCTTACTACGTGGTGTTGGATTGCAACGTACAGCTGATCACTTACTAAAATTTGGTTTTAAAGACGCTGACATTAATCGTAGTGAATCATTAGCACTTGGTAGTGCTTCTATTACCCCGCTTGAACTTGCAAGAGGCATGAGCACATTTGCCAATGGCGGTCATTTAATTGAACCTTACTTTATCTCAGAAATTCAAGACGCTTACGGCAATATATTGTTTAAAGCAAACCCTGCTCTTGCCTGTGACGAAGAGCCTTTGCCAACACACAATGCTCTCTCGATGCATAATAGTGATGATGAAATGGAGCAAACGAAAAAATGTGCGCCGAGAATTATTTCTAAGCAAAATGCATTTTTAATTGCTGATGCTATGAATAGTGCAATTTGGGGGGGTGGTAGCTGGGCTCATAAAACAGGTTGGAGTGGAACCGGTTGGCGAGCACAAGCGCTAGATCGTCGCGATATTTCAGGTAAAACAGGCACAACTAATGACTCAGTAGATACCTGGTTTAGCGGTTTTAATAGTAATGTGATGACCTCAGTTTGGGTTGGCTTTGATAATCCGGGCAACGCTCTTGGTCGCTCTACATATAACAACAACCTAGATAGCAGCCAAATATCAGGTGCGGAATCTGGCGCTAAAACCGCGCAGCCAGCATGGGTTGAATTTATGAAAGCGGCACTTGAAGGCAAGCCTGAAGCCCCAATTGAGCCGCCTGAGGGACTTGTTTCTATTCGTATTGATTTAGCTACCGGCTTACTTAGCCATAAAAATGATTACACGAGTCGATTTGAATATTTTGAAAAAGGTACTGCACCTACAAAGTATGTGCTATCTCAGCCTAACGATATATTTGAAGAAGACACTAAAACAGAAGAAGAGCTATTTTAATAATATGTATGTAATACAAAAACGGCAGCTTATTTAAGCTGCCGTTTTTGTTTAAACCAAAGGTTTATTTTAAGTTTTGAACAAGCCAATATAAATCAGAGTGCACACCCGCGGCGGTCACTTCTCTACCCGCTCCTGGCCCCTGAATCACTAATGCGTTATCGCTATACCATTTGCTATTAATTACAAAAATATTATCGCCAGGTGTAAGGTTTGCTAATGCATCGCCATTAGGCACATACGCTATTCCCACTTTAGCAATTACTTCACCTTGTGTGATTTCTAACAAGCCCGTATATCTAAGTACTAAATTTTTAGACTTTGCTGTCACTGCATGCTCTTCGATGAACGCGTCTAGCTGTGCTTTTTTATTTAAAAAGTCATCCCAACTTCCCAGCGCAAGTTCATCTGGCATCAATGCCGATAAGCTAATATCGTCAAGTTCAAGCTCAACACCTAGCTCTCGAGCTAAAATAAGTAGCTTACGCTGCATATCTCGCCCAGATAAATCTTCGCGAGGGTCTGGCTCTGTGAATCCCATTTTCTGAGCTTCCAGTAGCAACTCAGAAAATGGCCTTGTTCCATCATATTTACTGCATAACCACGAAAGCGTGCCTGAGAAAACACCTTCTATACGTGTTATTTTATCGCCACTATTTTGCAAATCAGCCAAAGCAAAGTTAATAGGTAAGCCAGCGCCTACACTGGTGTTATATCGCCAATGTAAATTACGTTCTTTAATATTACTACGAAGTGCTTTATACCAAGTAGTAGGTGCTGTTCCAGCGTATTTATTAGCACTAATTAAATGACAGTTTCTATCTACAAAGTCTGGATATAACAAGCTAAATTGTTCACTTGCGGTAATATCAATTACAATTTTATGCTCGTAATCGAGCTCATTTATAGCATTCAGTAAATCTGCAGATTGATAGCTATTTGCCTCATGCTGCCATTGAGTTTTCCATTGCTGTGTATTAATACCACTTGCATTAAACAGCATTTTTTTAGAGCGAATTAGACCGACTAATTTAATACTAAAGTCATCCGATAAACGCTCAAATTGTGCCGATAACTGTTTAATGAAAACGTCGCCAACGTTACCAAGCCCCGCAACTATAATTGCGATTTCTTGGCCTTTATTAATTAGCTTATCGTGTAAGTCACTTTGTATATCACTATCTATAAATTGATCGGTAAGCAATAAAGCATAGCCAGTATCTTGATGGACAAAACGAGGTTTTATGCTGTGGAGTTTTAATAAATCTAATGCTTGTAAGCTTAATGTATTAACGTCTTGCTCAAGCGCTACAATTGCACAACCGTTTAAATTTGACTCGCTAATATTTGCCCTACCCGCAAAGTAATTAATAACTTGATATGTTTGTGCAGCCGGTACTACTAAATACACTTCACCATTATGGTTAAAGTGATGAAGGCTATGCTGAATAAGCTGACTAACACTTGCAACCTCACCTTCACTTAACCCTTCAACCATTAATAGGTCAACATTTTGCAACGTGGTTATAAAGCGCTTTTTCTTCGCTGAACCTTCTTTTACTATATCTGTTGGACTTGCTTGTACGTCAAAACTACTGCGAACAGCTAGCTTAATATCTGTGTTTTTAAGTGGCGATAGTGTTTTTGCATGTAATACAGGGTTACCCAAACGAGCTAATAAATTAGCCTGTCCACGGCAAATTTTGCCGTACTTAATCGCTTTTTGTACCTTGCGAGGATCAGTGCTATACACCCCCTGTGTATCAGTCCAAATACATACTTGCTTAGCATGGCAATAATTTGCAAGTAGTGTTGCACTGTAGTCACTGCCATTTCGGCCAAGCGTTACTGTCTCGCCTTTGATATCTGCGGCAATAAACCCAGTAACAACATTTATTTTATTAGGCAAAATTAACTGCCCACATTGCTGCGCATTTTGCGCATGCATTAATTCGCCATCATTTAAGGTAAAAAGAGTACGTGCATCTTGAGCGCATGCCTCAATATTTAGCTGCTGTAAATAAGTAGCGAGTAAACGTGCTGACCACAGTTCGCCATGTGCAAGCAATGCAGCCTCTTTTAGCTGCTCAGCTTGAGCAAGTTCTGCAATATAGCTAAGTTCGATACTTAGTGTTTTAAGTGCACTTCGTTTTAAATCGGCTTCTAATAGCTGCTCTATTAAATCACTTTGATGGTTATTTAACTGCAGTAAAATATCAGCGACTGCTTGAGTATCTTGTTTTTGATAGCTTTGCCAAAGTAATACTAGCGTATCGGTTGTCTTACCCGCAGCCGATACCACAACACAGTCGCCCGTCTGAGTATGCCCAATAATTATTTTAGCTACGCTTTGATAGCGCTCACTTGAGCTTAAGCTTGAACCACCAAATTTATGTACACAATTGACCATATTTATACCAATTCGCTTAATTAAGTTGTCTATTTTGAGGATAAGAAAACCGTGTCGATAACAAGGCAAAAATTTCGTTGTTTAGTTGTTCTATATGAGAAATTTTTAACGAAGTTAGCGTGCGGTTTAATCCCTCAAATTGATTAGGTATTATTGCGGATTGGTATTACTTACCAAAGCGCCGGACGGGCTGCACTTAATTTAACGTTACCACCAGGAGTGCCTGCTCCTTTGCCTACACGGCCAACATTTTTATTTTGCCCTGGTTTTACAAGTTCAAACACTCGTTCAAAATCAGCGACTAAATCGTGTATATCTTCAATACCTACCGAAATACGAATAAGCGTATCGCCCACACCCGCTTCTAAACGTGCTGTTGCCTCCATACCTGCGTGCGTCATAGTTGCAGGGTGACAAATTAAGCTCTCTACGCCACCTAGTGACTCAGCTAAACTAAACGTTTTAAGGCTAGTTAAAAATGCCGCAGCGTCGTTTATATCGCCTTTAATATCAAAACTCACCATGCCACCAAAACCAAGTTGCTGTGCTTTAGCCAGCTCATGTTGAGGATGTGACTCAAGACCTGGGTAGTAAACTTGGCTTACATATTCAGAGCTTTCAAGATACTTAGCTATTGCCAGTGCATTTTCTTGATGCTGCCTTAGGCGCACATTTAAAGTACGTAAACCACGAAGCGTTAAATAGCTATCAAAAGGCGCACCCGTAATACCAATGTTATTAGCCCACCAAGCAAGCTCATCGCCTAACTCTTGTGTTGCGGCAATAACAGCGCCGCCTACTACATCTGAGTGTCCGTTAATGTATTTAGTGGTTGAATGCACCACAATATCTACACCAAACTTAAGAGGATTTTGTAAAGCAGGCGACAAAAACGTGTTATCTGCAGCCACCAATGCACCGCATTGCTTTGCAACATCGGTCACCGCTTTAATATCTGTTAAACGAAGTACTGGGTTACTTGGGGTTTCTATCCAAATAAGCTTTGGTTTAATTACTAAAATTTGTTGAAGGCTTTCTTCTTTTGTTAAATCTAATATTTCGAGCTTTAGTAGTCCGCGTTTTTGTAAAGATGTAAATAAACGATAGCTGCCACCATAACAATCATGTGGAATTACTAACGTATCGTCACTATTAAGTAGCTGAGTAGCTAAATGCACGGCAGCCATGCCTGTAGCTGTAATTATGCCACGAGCGCCACCTTCAAGCTTAGCAAGCGTCTCAGCTAAAATATCACGATTAGGATTACCGCTACGACCATAATCATACTCACGCTTAGTATCAAAGTCGGCAAACGAATAAGTAGTCGATAAATAAATTGGCGGTACCACCGCACCATGATGTTTATCAGCATCAACGCCGTTACGTACAGCAATGGTCGCTTTGTTTTTTTCGCTCATATTCGTCACCTGATTAATTTGGATGTTTAGACGTCTAAAAGAGTAAGTTATCCGTTTTGATAAGTCAAAGTATTTTAAAGCTCTAGATGGCTAAAAGTAGAAGGGGCTTCTGCGAATAACACATTTTAGCTCACAAAAGTGTGCTTATCTTTACACCTACAATAGGCTTATTAAGATAGATCGGTATCTATTATTTGACTATCTTTTTTAAATCGATAGAATTTCACGCATATTTACACGCTTTTTATACCGTGTGAGAAATTAATAATCTGAGGCAACGATACATCTTATGGCTAAATGGAATGGTGAGTATATTCACCCATACGCAGAACACGGTAAAAAATCAGAGCAAGTTAAAAAGATCACCGTTTCGATCCCGCTAAATGTATTAAAGGTATTAACTGACGAACGTACACGTCGTCAAATCAATAACCTTCGCCATGCTACAAATAGTGAATTGCTATGTGAGGCATTTTTGCATGCTTTTACTGGCCAACCTTTACCAAATGACGATGACTTACGTAAAGATAACGCCGAAAAAGTACCAGAAGAAGTTAAAAAAATAATGCAAGAAATGGGTCTAGAAGTACCCGTTTTAAACGAAGAATAAATATTACAAAGACAAAAAAACCTCAGTAATTACTGAGGTTTTTTTATGTCTAAATTTTATTGCATAGCTCTACTGTATAGATTTACTGCATATAGTTTTCAGGTAGCTCAATTTGTGCAACACCTGACTCAATAGCAGCAAGTGCAACAGCTCTTGCTATACGCGGCAGTAAACGTGGATCCATTGGTTTTGGAATAATATACTGCGCACCAAATTCTAGTTTATCTACTCCAGCGGCTTTTAAAACTTCTGCAGGTACTGGCTCTTTGGCAATACTTCGAATAGCATCTACTGCAGCAATTTTCATTTCATCGTTAATAGCACTTGCACGTACATCAAGTGCACCACGGAAAATAAACGGGAAACATAAAACATTATTAACTTGGTTAGGGTAATCAGAGCGCCCTGTTGCCATGATTAAATCGTTGCGTGCGCCGTGCGCAAGTGCAGGATCAATCTCAGGATCTGGGTTTGAACATGCAAACACAACTGGTTTTGCAGCCATTAGCTTTAAATCTTCAGCCGCTAATAAGTTAGGACCAGAAACACCCACAAACACATCAGCATCTGCAATTACATCTTGCAATGTACGCTTATCGGTATTGTTAGCAAAAAGCTGTTTATATTCATTTAAGTCATCGCGGCGGGTATGAATAACACCTTTGCGGTCAAGCATATAAATGTGTTCACGCAGTGCACCACACTTAATTAACAGCTCCATACACGCAACAGCGGCAGCGCCTGCACCTAAACATACAATAATTGCATCTTCAATTGACTTACCTTGTACTTCTAGCGCATTTAACATACCAGCAGCCGTTACAATGGCAGTACCGTGTTGATCATCATGAAAAACAGGAATGCTACAACGCTCTATTAATGCTTTTTCAATTTCAAAACACTCTGGTGCTTTAATATCTTCAAGGTTAATACCACCGAATGTGTCGGCAATATTGGCAACCGTATTAATAAAGTCTTCTGTTGTTTTGTGCTTAACTTCAATATCGATAGAATCAAGCCCTGCAAAACGTTTAAACAATAGCGCTTTACCTTCCATTACAGGCTTAGACGCTAAAGGACCTAAATTACCAAGGCCTAGAATTGCAGTACCATTAGTAATAACCGCAACCATGTTACCTTTACCCGTATATTTATAAGCATTTGCAGGATCTGCAGCTATTTCACGTACAGGTTCGGCAACACCTGGGCTATACGCAAGTGCAAGATCATGAGCCGTTTCAGCTGGTTTTGTAAGCTCAATGCTAATTTTACCTGGTACGGGATGTGAGTGGTAATGTAGTGCTTGTTCACGAAAGTCAGACATAACGCGATGGTATCCTGCAATTTAAGTTAAAGTGAGAGATGGAGTCTTGGGGTACGATACCCTTATTATTTTTAAATTCCAAGCAATATCAGGTCTATCCTGTTATATGCTATATCCTATAATTTTAAGAGGTTTTTCAGTAACTTTGCAGGATTATATCAACATTTAATAAATAAAAATTCACCTAAAAAGTAAGTTTTAAGGTGCTTTTATGCCTATCAAAATCTTATAAAATGTATACTTAAAGTATCAGCATAAACTTAGAATAACAGCCTACTACCCTACTTTAAAAACAGATAAGCCCACGTTAGATACTTTTATCAACCTAGTTAAAAATTGTACTATTTAAAATATAGAGAATATCTATCGATTTGTCTGTAAAGGATTATGCATACTCAGAATAAGAATAGGAAATAGTTATGCAAAAGGAGGGGATAGTTAAAATCAACGAAATAATACCAATCTGCTTATATATGGGGTCTATTTAACGTTAAGAAAATTACGCTAGAACTAGGCAAAAATTTTTGTATCTAGTTGTTCTAAATAAAAATTTTTTAACGACGTTATAGTGCAATTTAATTCGTTAAATTGCTCAAAGATTTATGTAGGTTAGTTTAAGATAATAAATAACAAATTTTAGGCACAAAAAAAGCACCCTAAGGTGCTTTTTTTAACTAAACAGCAATAATTACTTCTTGCTGGCAAGTGCACCAAAGCGCTTGTTGAAGCGATCAACACGTCCGCCAGTGTCTAAAACTTTTTGCTTACCAGTGTAAAACGGGTGACACGCAGAACATACGTCTAAGTGAATGTCTTTACAAAGAGTTGAGCTAGTTTCGAATTTATTTCCACATGAACATGTTGCAGAAATTACTTCGTACTTAGGGTGAATACCTTCTTTCATAGGAACCTCTAGTTAAGGCCGCATCGCTCTCCAAACCCGGAGTTTGGC
Source organism: Pseudoalteromonas sp. SWYJ118 (assembly GCF_015864505.1). Classification (NCBI taxonomy): domain Bacteria; kingdom Pseudomonadati; phylum Pseudomonadota; class Gammaproteobacteria; order Alteromonadales; family Pseudoalteromonadaceae; genus Pseudoalteromonas; species Pseudoalteromonas sp. SWYJ118. The sequence goes on from NZ_JADYXC010000007.1 coordinate 112,492, forward strand.
ACCATACGTCGTTAAAACAAATTTGTTGGTGGCGGATTTTATCCAACAACCTCCCCCCACACAAGTATTTATTTATATTTTTGCCAAAAAAGTGAACAATCTCTTTCTCAAGCACTATTGCTAGTAGGTTTTTAGCGTTATTTTTAGTACATTACAGCATTAATTTTACGGGTTGAGTTGTTATGAGTTTTGTTGAAGTTGCTATTAAAGTCCCGCTTCCACGCACCTTTGATTATAAAATAGAAGAACAGCTCAGTGGCTTATCAATTCCCTTACTACCTGGCATGCGAGTTTTGGTACCTTTTGGTAATCAAAAAAAAGTAGCGGTTGTTTTGGGTATTAAAAGCAGTACCGACGTCCCTTTAAATAAAATTAAAAATATTATAGAGGTAATAGACGACGCCCCTATTTTAAGTGCCCAGCATTTAGAACTCCTTAGCTTTACTGCCCGCTATTATTGCTATCCATTAGGCGAAACTATTCATATAGCGCTACCTGGTGCACTTCGCCAAGGTGAATCACCTGATAAAACCAGTATTAATATGGTTGCCCTGACAGAAAAAGGTGCAAAAGTACCGTCATTAAAAGCTAAAACACAGCTCAACCTATTAAAGCAGTTATCGCAATCAGGTAAGTCATCATTAACTGAGTTAAAAGCACTGGGCTTTAGTAAAAAAACAATAGATAGCTTAATAGATAAAGAACTCATAACACAAACTATTGAGCACGATAACCAATGGCAAAGTGTTGCTCCAACCGTCGGTAGTAAACCAGTACTTAATAAAGAACAAGCGGTTGCTTGCACAGCTATAAATCAAAGTACTGGCTTTAGCAGCTTCTTATTAGAAGGCGTAACGGGCAGCGGTAAAACCGAAGTGTATTTACAGTGCCTAGAAGAAGTACTCAAACGTGGCGAGCAAGCCCTCGTACTCGTGCCCGAAATCGGCCTAACACCACAAACCGTAAACCGTTTTCGCCGCCGCTTTCCTGATACACCCATTATGCTTTGGCACTCAGCACTTACCGACAACGAACGTTTACAAACATGGCGTTTTTGCGAAAAAGGCAGTTGTGCGATAGTTATTGGCACACGTTCGAGTATTTTTCTGCCATTTTTAAAACTCGGTATGATTGTTGTTGATGAAGAACACGACTCGTCATTTAAACAACAAGATACCCTTCGTTACCATGCTCGTGATTTAGCCGCTTACAGAGCTTTTCAGCATAAAATCCCGCTTATATTAGGCAGCGCCACACCCGCGCTTGAAACACTTCACAAAGCAATTAATAACAAATACCAGCTATTAAGTTTAACGGAGCGTGCGCAAACAGCGACTGACAATCAGTTTAAGTTACTCGATATGAAAGGTCAGCCCGACCAAGCAGGTATTGCACATGCAAGTCTTGCTACTATGCGTCAGCACTTAAATCGCGGTAAACAGGTTATGGTATTTTTAAATCGCCGAGGTTTCTCACCCACCCTTATTTGCCATGAGTGCGGTTGGTTGAGCGAGTGTAAACGATGCAGTACCAGCGCTACATTTCATAAAGCGATTGGGCAAATGATCTGTCATCACTGTGGCGACCAGTACCCTGTCCCTCACCAATGCCCTGACTGTGGAAGTACGCAAATATTTCCTAACGGTAAAGGCACAGAGCAAATTGAAGAGTTTTTATCGACCGAATTCCCTGATACACCTGTTACTCGTATAGACCGCGATTCAACTCGCCGTAAAGGTAGCCTTGAAAAAGCACTTGATGAAATAAACCTAGGCGGCGCACGCATTTTAGTGGGCACACAAATGCTTGCCAAAGGCCATCACTTTGCAGATGTAAGCCTTGTTATAATTTTAGATGTAGATAGCGGCTTATACTCATGCGACTTTAGAGCGACAGAGCATTTAGCGCAATTAGTCACCCAAGTAGCGGGGCGTGCTGGACGTTCAGGTGAGCCTGGTCAAGTGTTATTACAAACACACTTTCCAGAACACCCTCTTTTGCAAGACTTAGTTAATAATGGTTACCAAGACTTTGCCCGCTTTGCTCTTAGTGAGCGCGATGATGCTGACTTACCGCCCATTACAAATATGGCCATTGTGCGTGCACAAGGACATAGTATTAAACTAGTCGTCGATTTTTTGACGGATTTGGTTCCTGTGAATGGGGTATCTGGTATACAATTGCTCGGTCCGATCCCTGCCCCACTTGAAAGAGTCGCAGGTATGTATCGTTTTCAATTGCATATTCAAGCGCAAGATCGTCGCATATTACATCAGTACCTTGCGCAAATGGTTGATTATTTAAGTACCAGTAAACTTGCACAAAAAGTACGCTGGAGCTTAGACGTAGACCCTATAGACATGATTTAGGTTAAGGCCAAAATAACACCATGGCACAGCACGATTATATTAATAAAAAGCCTGCAGGCAGAGACAGTAAAAAAAACGCACCCGCTAAAAAACCATTTCCTATTCTTTTAGCCGTTATAGCCATCTTACTTGTAGGTGGTTTTGCCTACACACTATGGTTTATAAAAAGTAATGCCGATCCAAAGCTTGTCGAAAAACAAGCTAACCCAACTGCACCCGCAAAAGTAGAAGTTGTTATTCCACGTACACCGGAATTTATTAAAGAAATTAGAAACCACGAGATTCAAGTTGAAGTAAAAGAACTTGAGCAAAAAGGTCCTTATGTTATGCAATGCGGTTCGTTCAGAACTCATGCACAAGCTGAATCATTAAAAGCTAAAATCGCATTTGCAGGGCTCATTTCTGAGATCAAACAGGCTGAAGGCAGCAATGGCACTTGGTATAAAGTACGTTTAGGCCCTTATAAAACCAAACGCCAAGCCGAAAGCGATAAAAACAAACTTAAACGTGTAAAAATAGTCGGCTGCGGAATTTGGGGCTGGACTTGAAAATAAACCATTCACCCATATAACCTCATCATAATCGTTTTTTACGAGTTGCCTCTGCAGCTCGATGATGAGGAATAACATGACTACTATCGTAAGTGTTCGCCGCGGCGACAAAGTTGTAATTGGCGGCGATGGCCAAGTTTCACTTGGTAACACCGTAATGAAGGGCAACGCCCGCAAAGTTCGACGTCTTTATAATGGCAAAGTAATCGCTGGTTTTGCCGGCGGTACTGCTGATGCCTTCACTCTTTTCGAACGTTTTGAAAGCAAATTAGAAATGCACCAAGGTAACCTAACTAAAGCCGCAGTAGAAATGGCTAAAGATTGGCGAAGTGACCGTGCACTTCGAAAACTCGAAGCGCTGCTCGCTGTAGCAGACGAAACAGCCTCTTTAATTATTACCGGTAATGGCGATGTAGTTCAGCCAGAAAACGATTTAATTGCAATTGGTAGTGGTGGTAACTTTGCGCAATCAGCTGCAACCGCCCTTTTAGAAAATACAGATTTAAGCGCTCGTGAAATAGTAGAGAAAAGCTTAACTATTGCAGGCAACATCTGCGTATTTACTAATAACTTCCAAACAATCGAAGAATTATAATAGGAACTATTATGTCTGATATGACCCCAAGAGAAATTGTTCACGAGCTAGATCAGCACATTATAGGTCAGGCTAAAGCTAAAAAAGCAGTCGCTATTGCGCTTCGTAATCGCTGGCGCCGCATGCAATTAAATGAAGATTTACGCAGTGAAGTAACACCAAAAAATATATTAATGATTGGTCCAACAGGCGTAGGTAAAACAGAAATTGCCCGCCGTTTAGCAAAACTTGCTAACGCACCATTCATTAAAGTAGAAGCGACTAAATTCACTGAAGTTGGTTATGTTGGTAAAGAAGTAGATACGATCATACGTGACCTCGTTGATGTTTCAATTAAAATGACTCGCGAACAGCAAACTAAAAAGTTTAAACATCGCGCCGAAGAAGCAGCAGAAGAGCGTATTTTAGATGCACTTTTACCACCGGTTAAAGATCAATATGGCGAAAGCCAACGCGACGATACTTCATCTACTCGCCAAACATTTCGTAAAAAATTACGTGAAGGTCAATTAGATGATAAAGAAATCGAGATTGAACTAGCGCAAGCTCAATCAAACGTAGAAATTATGGCGCCTCCTGGTATGGAAGATATGACCAACCAGTTACAAAGCATGTTTCAAAACATGGGCGGCGATAAACGCACTAAACGTAAGTTAAAAATTAAAGAAGCCTTCAAACTATTAACAGAAGAAGAAGCCGCTAAATTAGTAAACCCTGAAGAGCTAAAAGAACAAGCTATTTTTGCAGTAGAGCAAAACGGTATTGTGTTTATTGATGAAATAGACAAAATTTGTAAACGTGGTGATTCTTCAGGCCCTGATGTGAGCCGAGAAGGTGTTCAGCGCGACTTACTACCGCTAATTGAAGGCTCAACAGTAAACACTAAACACGGTATGGTTAAAACTGACCATATGTTGTTTATTGCCTCAGGTGCGTTCCAAATGTCTAAACCATCAGACATGATACCTGAGCTACAAGGTCGCTTACCGATTCGAGTAGAACTTGAGCCACTAACTGCAAATGACTTTAAACGTATCCTGACAGAGCCGCATGCATCGCTTACTGAGCAACAACGAGAGCTCCTTAAAACTGAGCAAGTAACGATTGAGTTTAGTGATGATGCTATTGAGCGTATTGCTAAGGCTGCGTGGCAAGTTAACGAAAAAACCGAAAACATCGGTGCTCGTCGCTTGCATACTGTGATGGAAAGATTGATGGAAGAAATTTCATACGATGCTTCTGAAAAAGCAGGTTCATCACTTGTTATTGACGCCGCTTACGTTGAAAAACATCTAGGTGCACTTGTTGAAGATGAAGACTTAAGCCGCTTCATTCTATAAAACGAATATAAACGTTATACTAAAAGCCTCCAGATTGGGGGCTTTTTAATGGGGTATATAAAATGAAACACGTTACAAAAGTGCATTACCACAGCGTGAGTAAAAATTTAGATGTTTATTTTGACGACGATAGCCAAGCAGTCTTTAGCTGTGAATTTTTACGCGTTCACTCTCCCTCTGCTGAAGTGCAAGGCCATGGCTCTGGCCCTATGAAATTGGTTTTAAATAAACAATCTGTAGGTATAAAAAACATAGTACCTGTTGGGCATTATGCACTGCGTTTAGATTTCGATGATGGTCACAATAGCGGACTGTTCAGTTGGAGTTACTTTGAAAAACTACAAGCGCAGCAACAAACGTTGAGCGATGAATATTCGGCACGCGTAGCCGAGCACGAACAAAACAAAAACAGTGTACCAATAAAGTTTATTCCTTAAACCTTATTGGTAACTTTAGGTGGGTATTTTTAGATTAGTTAACCTAAACCCTGGTTAAAATATTTACTATCCAGAGTTCAGGTTAGTTACACTTTAAACTTATCAATAGCGCTAAATAACACTCTAGCTTGCTCAGATACTTCTTCGCTAGTTTGGGCGTTTTTAGCAGCATGTTCAGTTGCATCTTGCGCAATGTCGCGAATTCTTACTACATTTTTATTAACCTCTGATGCCACTTGGCTTTGCTCGTCAATAGCAACCGCTATTTGAGAGCTCATTTCCATTATTGTTTGTACATCTTCAGTAATTGCGCCTAATAACTCACCTGCTTTAATTGCTTGCGAGGCACTTTCATCGCCTTGAGAACGACATTTGTGCATAATACTCACCACTTCTTGAGTACGCTGCTGTAAGGTACTTATAATACCTTCAATCTCACTCGTGGACTCTTGAGTACGCTTCGCTAATGAACGAACCTCATCTGCAACAACAGCAAAACCACGACCATACTCACCAGCACGTGCCGCTTCTATTGCCGCATTAAGTGCGAGTAAATTTGTTTGATCTGCAATCCCCCGAATTACATCAAGCACTGAACCAATTGTTTCGCCATCTTTTTCAAGTTGCGATACTACATTTGATGCATTCCCTAACGAATCAGATAGGGCTCTAATGTGCTTAACGGTAGAGTCAACTTCACTGCGCCCTTGTTGAGCACTTAAGTTTGTTGACTCTGCTTTTTTAGCAGCCGCTTCAGTATTATGTGAAATATCCTGAATCGTCGCCTGCATTTCGGTGGCTGCAGTTGCAACCATGTCGGCTTCATGTAATTGCTCTTGCATACCGGAGCTTGTTGCTGCGGTACTTTCTGATAAATGCTCTGTTGCTATGTTAAGCGTATTTAAAGCACCATTAACTTCGTTAATTAAGTTTTTAAAATCGCCTATTAAACTATTAAAGTCGACCGTCATGGTGGTAATTTCGTCTTTACCTGTTTGCTCTATCATCACGCTTAAATCATTATTACGACGAATGTCGTTAATGGTGTGATAAACCCGCTCTATAGGCACAATAATCGAGCGGCTCGTGAAATAAACCAACATTAAAACAATAATGCCAGCAATCACAAAAATAAGAATGGCTAAAAATTGTGCCTGTTCAACGCTTTTATCTACCTGCTGCTTAGTGCTTAATAGTATCTGCGCAACGATTGCATCACTTTGTTCAACACTTTTACGCATTTTTCCAAGTGCTCCTGAATTTAAATCTAAGCCCAATTCAACCTGTGCCTGGACCAATGCTTGAAATTGCGTTTGGTAGGAATTTAAAAAGCCATTTAATTGAGCTGTATACCCCGTATCAAATTGAGCCTGAGCGATTTGCTGCTTTAAAGTATCAACCCCTTCATCAAATCGAGTTAAATACTTAAGATCAAAACGTAGCATAAAATCTTTTTCAGCCCGTCTTAATTGTAATATAGAAGATAAGAGTTTGTAATTATCTTGCTCTTTGAGCAAGCTTTCGACCTCGTGTACTGCACTTCTTAGTTCGCCATACAGCCCATCTTTTGGGTGTAATCCTATGCGTTTTTGTAGCACAACAACACTCATAAAGTCATTGCTATAAGCACTTACCAAATTATCGAGATTACTTATTTTTTGGGTTTCGATACCCTGCTCTTGCATAATTACATTCAACTTAGCAATTTTACTTTTAAGCTGGTTATAATCTTGTTCAAATAAGTCTAATGCTTCTTCTTGTTTATAAAAAAGAAAGTTTTTTTCATGTTTACGCAGTTCTAATTCATGGATATTAAGCTCTTCAGCAAGCTGAATTGTTTTATTTAAGCTTAACGTTGTTCTCGCTTCATAAATTATTACGCATAAAAGGACCACCATTGCTAAACCAACAACGACTGCGTTTAACTGTAAACGTCGTTTGATTGTTAAGTTTTGTAAAAAATTCATCGCTAACGCCTTTTTTAAATATGCATTTGTATTATAGCTGATAGCTCAGGAGCGACTCATTAATTTAACTTTTTATTATTGGTTATTCTAAGCTACTTAATTATGATGGCTATAAAGCGACACTATCCCACAAACCTTTGTGTAACGATTGTGTGTTATTCCACTGTTGTTTAACCAACCAATCAATTAAAGGCTCGGGATCGCTAGGGTAATTTATTTGCTTATTTTGCGGGGCGCTATTCCAGTCATCAAGGGCTTGCGGGTTTAAATAGTTCATAACATGCGCCATGCCCATGGCAAACAAAGTTTGTGCATTTGCGGTTTGCTCAAACTGCCCATCTAAAGGCTTTAATAGTAACTTCTTACCTAACTTAAGCGCTTCACTGGCAAGCTCAAACCCCGCATTACCAATAACGCCACTCGTGTTTGCTAAGTCATTTAAAAAACCAGAACGTGAGGGGGGTCGCAAATGTATATGTCCAAAAGACTGATTGCAGGCATTTGGGTGATAACAATAAAATTCTTTTTCGGGAAAGTCTTTTAAGTAATCAACAATGCTATCTAAGTTTTCAAACGGTAAATATACCAATACCTTATTTAGTACCGCGACAGGATTCTCATGATTATGATGAGCAATAAAAGGCGGGATTATATTATTTGCAAATGGCTTCCAGTGTACGCCTAAGTAGGTAGATGCTGGTGCATAATGCTTGATGAGCGATTTTCTAAGTACACCACGACCAAATATAGGTACGTTTTCTGACAAAAATGCGGCTTGGTGACTAATACCGATAACGGGTATATCGGCCCGTTTTGCAGCCCATGCTGTGACTGGCTCAAAGTCATTAAGTACAAAATCGTACTGTTTTATATCAAGCGATTTTATATCACTCACCAGCTTACAAACTCGCATGTTTTTAAGTGTTTTTAAATTTTTGACTTGCCCATTTTCAGTACTAAACGATAAGCCCCGATACGCTTTATAATCTGAGAATTCGTGCATATCAAAGTAATCTTTATTTGCTCGCCCTGAAAACACATAATCAACATCAATACCAAGTTTATTAAAGCAGCTTGCCATAACCCTAGCCCGCGTTATATGACCATTACCGGTACCCTGCACTCCATACAATATTTTCATACAGGTACCACGAGCGCTAATGCGAATAAGCCACAAACACTGCCAATAATCGCACCTATAATAATATCAGCAGGAAAATGTACGCCTAATACAACACGAGAAATAGCCACACCAGCAGCCCAACTAAGTAGTAGCCATATATATTCAGGGAAAAAGTGACTTAGTATAATCGCAACTAAGAACGCTGCAGCGCTGTGGCCCGAGGGCAAACTAAATTTATCATTGGGTACTATGTAAGCATTTGTTACTAAGCAGTCGCATGGACGGGTGCGGGCAAATCTATTTTTGGCCAGTAAATAAATGGGCCTTTCTATAGCAAAACCAACTAATATCGTTACAGGTAATAATTGTTGCTGCTCATTATTACTAAGCCACCACACCGCTAAACACACAAGTATGTAAAGCCCTCCATCACCGCTTTTAGATAAGCCAAACGCCATTGTTTTAAACCACTTCGGTGAGTTGCAATTAAACAGAGTTAAAAATAATTGCTCATCTAGCAGAGCTGCCCTTTTAAACATATTATTGTTATCCATCACTTCCCCCTCATTGCATAATATATGAACACCGATTTAGCTTATGTGTTGTAAATAACAATTGAGTGACGCTTTTAAGACACTATTATTGCGATTAATGATTTAGCGCTTGTTTTGTCTAAATTTACTGCGATTAAGTCGTTGTTATTGCTTATAAGGAGGGTATACTGAGGTATAAATTAATGTACCTTTTGAGGATAAAATAATGGATTACAGCACTTCTGATTTATGTGACCACTTTGCTGATGTGGTTGACGTGCTAGAGCCAATGTTCATCAACTTTGGTGGTCGACACAGCTTTGGTGGCCGCATTAAAACGGTTAAATGTTTTGAAAATAATGAACTGATCCGCGAATTACTTTCTCAAGACGGTACAGACTTAGTGCTTCTTATTGACGGTGGTGGCTCAACTCGCCGTGCACTTATTGATATTGAATTGGCCGAACTTGCACTTGAAAACAACTGGAATGGTATTGTTGTTTACGGCGCAGTACGCCACGTTGATGAGCTTGAAGAACTTGATTTAGGCATTCAAGCAATCGCTTCCATTCCTGTTGCAGCTGACAGTGAAGGTGCTGGCGAGGATGCTATTGGCGTTAACTTTGCCGGTGTATCATTTTTTGATGATGACTTTATTTATGCTGATAGTACTGGCATTGTTTTATCTGCAGAAGAATTAGAATTGGAAGTTGTAGAAGTATAACGTGACCTCCTATTTAAAAGTATATGATGAAAGCGCGGTTAGAGCACTTTGCTCTAGCCGCGTAAATGAAAAAAAAGCATGGCAATCAATGGCCTTGCTAGACACTCAAGTAAACCTGCAACAAGCACTTATTGACGCAGCTCAATTTGGCATTCGCTACGTACTTCTTGGTATTTGCGAAGATATTGGCCCAAAAGCAAATTTAGGAAATGGCGGTGCAAACGAAGCATGGTCTGCTTTTTTAAAACGTTTTTTAAACCAACCTCATAATCAATTTATTGCCACTCAAAAAGTACTTTTATTGGGTGAAGTAAATACTGATGATTTAATGGCGCAAAGCAACCAACTTAATAATCAGCAAGCCCAGCAGTTAACTCAATTACGAGATTTATGCCAACAACTTGATGAACGCGTAGAGTCAGTATTAAGCCTTATTTTTAAAGCAGGGCTTGAGCCAATCGTAATTGGCGGAGGTCACAATAATTGCTTAGGTATTATTCGCGCGCTAAGTAAGTCAAAAAACACGCCTGTTAATGCTATCAATTTTGACCCTCATGCCGATTTTAGAGAATGTGAAGGTCGCCATAGTGGTAATGGTTTTCGCTACGCGTATAACGAGCAACATCTAAGTAATTACCATGTTATTGGCTTACATGAATTAAAAAATAATCAAGCAATTATAGATGCAATGAGTGAAGCTAACTTTAAGTTTGATAGCTATCAATCTATACAAGTTAAGCGAAAAATTACACTAACGCAGGCAATTGAAAATGCACTAAGTAATTTTGATGATTTACCACTGGGTGTTGAAGTTGATTTAGATAGTATTACTTATATGCCAGTTAGTGCGTATACATATTGCGGATTTAGTGTGAGTGACACTGAGCACTTTGTGCATTTAGCTGCAAGCCACCGGCACTCTAAGTACTTACACTTATGTGAAGCAGCGCCTAACCAGCATCCTAACGGGTTAGGTGCCGGTGCTGCCCATGTAGGGCAAGTGATTAGTGCACTTGTAAATAGCTACCTACAAGCCAAAGAAAACACTTAACGTTGTTGAACCGATCGCCACTCTTTTAGCCAGCTCATTAAACCGATACTACTTAGCGGGTGACCAAAGTAATAACCTTGGGCAGCATAACCTTTTAAGCTTTTTACAAACTTAAGTTGCTCAAGTGTTTCTACTCCTTCAAAAATCACTTTTGTTTTTTGTTGGCTATGCATATCAACCATTCCACCAACTAAACTGCGTATATTGTTTTGATTACTAAAGTCAGCGGTAAGTGAAGGTGAAACCTTAATATACTCAACCGCTAAACTTGGCAACTTAGAAAGTAGTACCGGGTTATCACCAAGTCCATCCACACATACTTTTAAGCCTATGTTATTAAGCCTTGCGATCATGCCTCGACCTTTGTCATCTAAACCAGCAAAAATATGTAAAGGGCATTCAACAATCAAGTCTCCCGCCTCTAAGTGATGTTCATTTATAACAACATCAACAAATTCAACAAACTCTTCATTTAGCATTTCAGGGCCAAATACGTTAATGCTAAGCGGTATGGAAATACCTTCTACTCTAAGCGCCATTGCAAGCTCAGCGGCTCTCTCCATTACAAATTTAGCAAGCGGGTAACCAAGCCCTGCTATTCTTATGTCGTCAATAAAACGATTAGCAGATAAAATTCCTTGCTTAGGGTGCTGCCAACGCAGTAGTAATTCTAAAAACTCAATTTGACCGTTTTCGTTACAAATTATAGGTTGAAAATAGAGTTCTAATTCGCTCGAAAAATCAATATTTGCTAATTCTTTTAGTCGCGCTTGTTGCTCTCGCAGTTCAATCATCATTTGTTGATGATAAGGCACAACCTTGCGATTTGGGTGGCTATCGAGTGCTAGGTATGCGTACGATATTAAATTATCAAAGTTATTGTCTTGCTCATTACAATCAACATAACTCGCCCTCGCTTTTACCTCTACAGTGCAGTTAGCAACATTAAATGGCTTAAGTGTTGCACCCAGTATTTGTTCAATAACCAACTCATGTAAATGTTTTTGATTCGCAAAACTACAAATAAATGCAAAGTTAAGGCCCCCTAAGTGGGCTAGCTTTTCTTGCCCAACTAAAGTCACTATTTCGTCACTTGAAAGCAGTTCTTTTATTCGATTAGCCGATTGCGCTAACAGTATATCGCCAAAGTCGCGTCCTATATGCTGGTTAACTTGCTCAAATCCTTCAAGACGAATAACGATTAACGCTGCACTTACTTGCTTATTGTCGCACCATGCATAGTAACCTTGGCGTAACTGTTTTCTATCTGCAAAAACCGAAAGCGGAGACTCTTCTATAAATGTATCACCTGTAGGTTCTGGCTCTATCACGACTTCTATTTCAGCGCTTTCGTCATTTAAAAAGCCAACAATAGCTAATAATAATATTGCTAACACAACCCAAAATAACGGAACTTCCAATAATAAATGAGCTGAAAATAGAACAACAAATAAAAGACCAGCCATTGAGCTGGTAATAATCATGCTCCAATTATTCCGCTCGAAGGCTTGCCATAAATGAAAACAAAATCCAAAGGCAAGTAAAATGGCAAGCCAAGCTGCGCCCGTGCTCAAAATAGCCAAACCAACAGCTGCTGTGCATAAATAGCTAAATTTAATACTGGCATTTTTAACGGCAAATAAAGTGGCAATCATCGCCATCAATAGTGCACCACTAAAAAATATTGGGAAGTTACTGTCGGTTAGTATGTTCAAATTAACGGCATCCGTATTCGCTAAAAAAGTTTAAACCAGATTATATGTGGGCAAAAATAATACAAACTAGTTAATTCTACCCAAAATCCATAAATTTAACAGTTTATTTACGCCAAATTGGTAACTTAATTGTGATGGATGACTTATTTGCCAATGCGCAATATCAGCTCTTGCACCAACCTTTAAAATACCACGGTCGTCTAACCCTAGTGCTTTAGCAGCATTGCGAGTAACACCTGCCAATGCTTGCTCGGGTGTTAATCTAAACAATGTGCATGCCATGTTCATCATCAAGTGCACTGAGCACAGCGGTGAAGTGCCAGGATTAAAATCACTCGCAATAGCTATAGGTACTTTATATTGATTAAGTAACTCAATAGGTGGGAATTGTGTTTCTCTTAAAAAATAAAATGCACCGGGCAATAACACCGCGACCGTCCCAGCGTTTGCCATGGCTTTTACACCCTCTTCATCGAGATGCTCAATATGATCTGCCGAAAGGCCATTGAACTGCGCCACCAGCTCAGCACCATGTTGATTAGATAACTGCTCAGCATGGCATTTTACTGGGAGGTTATGCTTTTTAGCCGCCTGGAAAACACGTTTGGTTTGCGAATAACTAAAGCCTACATTTTCACAAAATACATCGACTGCATCAGCAAGATTATTAGCCACTACCTGATCAAGCATGTCAGTACATACCAAATCAATATATTCATCAGCACGGCCTTTGTATTCAGGCGGTAGAGCATGCGCCCCTAAAAAAGTAGTTTTAATATCAATAGGATGATGCTCACCTAATAAACGAGCTACTTCTAATATTTTTATCTCGTTTTCAGTATCTAGCCCATAGCCTGACTTTATTTCAACAGTGGTTACACCTTCTTTTAACAACGTATTTAAGCGATCTTTTGCATCAACAAATAATTGCTCTCGATCGGCTGCTCTCGTCGCTTTAACCGTACTTGCTATGCCACCGCCTTGTGCCGCAATTTGCTCATAACTTACACCCTGCAAGCGCTGCTCAAACTCTTGCGACCTTGAACCTGCAAACACTAAATGTGTATGACAATCTATTAAGCCCGGCGTTAACCACTGCCCTTTTATACTCAATGTCGGCGTTGCAAACACATCAAAACTGGGCAATGTTGATTGCTCTCCAATCCACGCAATTTTACCATTTTTGATAGCTATAGCAGCATTTTCGATTGCGCCATAAGGGGCATTTATATTGCTATCCATAGTGGCAATATTGGCATCAGTTAAAAGTAAGTCAATTTCTTCTAACTCATAATTTTTTGTTGTGCTTTGCATTTTACAGCCCTTTTTACGCCCAGAGTGATGAAAATATAGTCTAACAACCCATCTTGTATATACAAGGTAATTGTGTCATCTTATTTATATAGTTTATTTTTAATGTAACCATAAATTTAATGACGACACCTAAATTTGCGCAAATAAAACAATTCATTGTTGATAAAATTCGCAGCGGTACGTGGCAAGAAAACCAACGTGTTCCCTCTGAAAACGAACTAAGTAGTCAATTTAGTGTCAGCAGAATGACAGCCCGCCGAGCACTAAGCGAGTTAACCGAGGCAGGTATTTTAACCCGCAGCCAAGGGTTAGGTACATTTGTAGCCACATTTAAATCGCAGTCATCGTTACTCGAAATAAAAAACATTGCTGATGAAGTAAAGGAACGTAACGGCAACTACACCTGTAGTGTACTTATACTTGAATCAATAAATGCAGTCGCACCTATTGCCATTGCACTTGGTGTTGAGATTGACAGTGTTGTATATCGAAGTGTACTCGTGCATAACGAAAACGACAGCCCCTTGCAGCTAGAAGAGCGTTTTGTAAACCCTGCACTTGCGGCTGGTTACTTACAACAAGACTTTAGCACGCTTACACCTCATGAGTATCTATCTAGTGTTGCACCACTTACCCAAGCGAGGCATACCGTAGAGGCTATTATGCCAAACAGCGAAATGTGCCAATGGTTAAACTTATATAACGAAGAGCCATGCTTACAAGTTATTCGACGCACATGGTCTATTAACGGCATTGTAAGCTTTGCGCGCCTTGTATCACCAGGCAGTAAATATCGCTTAGGTGGTCACTTAACATTTAAAAAATAACAAACAATAGCGCTTACTGCGCTTTTTTTATAACAAATCACCTTGTATATACAACAGGAGCAAAACATGAACAACCGACTCGACACAAGTCGCGTAATACGTGCACCTCATGGCGATAAAATAAGTGCTAAAAGCTGGCAAACTGAAGCTGCTAAGCGCATGCTAATGAATAATTTAGACCCTGAAGTAGCAGAACATCCTCATGCACTTGTTGTATATGGTGGTATTGGCCGAGCAGCTCGTGATTGGCCAAGTTATGACAAAATTATAGAAACCCTCGATAGACTCGAAAGCGACGAAACTCTGCTTGTACAATCAGGAAAACCCGTTGGTGTATTTAAAACCCACAGTAATGCCCCTCGTGTACTTATTGCCAACTCAAACCTTGTTCCACACTGGGCAAATTGGGAGCACTTTAACGAGCTCGATAAAAAAGGCTTGATGATGTACGGACAAATGACAGCGGGTTCTTGGATTTATATTGGCTCGCAAGGCATTGTACAAGGCACTTACGAGACCTTTATAGCCATGGCAAAGCAACATTTTTCAGGCAGTGCTAAAGGCAAGTGGGTATTAACGGGTGGCCTTGGAGGTATGGGCGGTGCGCAACCACTTGCCGCTACAATGGCAGGGTTTAGTGCGCTAGTTGTTGAATGTGATGAAAGCCGTATCGATTTTCGTATAAAAACAGGCTACGTTGATGTAAAAGCAACGAACCTTGAACACGCACTGCAATTAATAACCGACGCGTGCATAAAAGGTGAAGCCCTATCAGTTGGCCTACTTGGTAACGCTGCCGATGTATTTAGTACACTGGTTAAAACAGGTATTACACCTGATGTAGTCACAGATCAAACATCAGCTCACGATCCATTAAATGGTTACTTACCACAAAACTGGACAATGGAGCACGTAGCAAAAATGCGTGAGCAAGATCCAAAAGCGGTAGTAAAAGCGGCTAAACAATCAATGGCAGTCCAAGTTAGAGCCATGCTGGCGCTGCAAAAAGCGGGTGCCGCCACTACTGATTACGGAAATAATATTCGTCAAATGGCGTTTGATGAAGGTGTTACCAACGCGTTTGATTTTCCTGGGTTTGTACCCGCCTATATTCGCCCTTTATTTTGTGAAGGTATTGGCCCATTTAGATGGGTAGCATTATCGGGCGATCCAGAAGATATTTATAAAACCGATGCAAAAGTAAAAGAGCTTATTCCTGATGATGCACATTTGCATAATTGGCTTGATATGGCGCGTGAGCGCATTCAATTTCAAGGGCTACCTGCACGTATTTGTTGGGTAGGTTTAAAAGATAGAGCACGCCTTGCATTGGCCTTTAACGAAATGGTTAAAAATGGCGAACTTAAAGCCCCTATCGTTATTGGTCGTGACCACCTCGACTCGGGCTCAGTTGCCAGCCCTAACCGCGAAACAGAAAGTATGAAAGATGGCTCAGATGCGGTATCGGACTGGCCATTACTCAATGCACTGCTTAATACGGCAAGTGGCGCTACTTGGGTGTCTCTTCATCATGGTGGCGGTGTAGGTATGGGGTTTAGTCAGCACTCTGGTGTGGTTATTGTTGCCGATGGTACAAATGAAGCTAAAGAGCGTATTGCTCGCGTACTTTGGAACGACCCTGCAACAGGTGTAATGCGCCATGCTGATGCTGGGTACGACATAGCAAAGAACTGCGCCAAAGAACAAAATTTAGACCTACCTATGCTAAACGAGGAATGATCATGTTCGAACTTACTCTCACACCAGGCTCACTTAATTTAAACACACTGAGAAAAATTAATAATTCACCGGTAAAGTTAAGCCTTGCAAAGCATGCTGAATCGCAAATAGCAGCAAGCGCGCAAACCGTTCAAAACGTTATTAATGAGCACCGCACTGTATACGGGATTAACACCGGGTTTGGGTTATTAGCTAATACCAAAATAGCCGACGACGAACTTGAATTATTACAGCGCTCCATTGTGCTTTCACACGCTGCGGGCATTGGCGAATACATGGATGACAGCACAGTAAGGTTAATGATCACCTTAAAAGTAAACTCGCTTTCGCGCGGCTACTCGGGTATTCGCCTGCAAATAATCCAATTTTTTATGCAGCTGCTTAGTAGCGAAGTATATCCGTGCGTGCCTAAAAAGGGCTCTGTGGGGGCATCGGGGGATTTAGCCCCTCTTGCGCATATGTGCCTACCTTTATTAGCTGAAGGTCAAATGCGACATAAAGGAAAAATAATTAGTGCAGCACAAGGGTTAAAAATAGCGGGGCTTGAACCTCTTACCCTTGCAGCTAAAGAAGGCTTAGCATTATTAAATGGCACACAAGCGTCGACTGCGTTTGCACTACAAGGCCTATTTAGAAGCGAGAACTTATATGCACAAAGCTGCGTTATCGGCTCGATAAGCATAGAAGCAGCAATGGGTAGTCGCGCGCCATTTGATGCACGTATTCATGATATTCGTGGTCAGCGCGGACAAATAGACACCGCTCAAGTATTTAGAGAGCTACTCGATACGCACTCTCAAATTAGTGATTCCCACGTAAATTGTGAAAAAGTACAAGATCCATACTGCCTTCGCTGCCAACCTCAAGTGCTAGGAGCTTGCCTAACTCAGATACGCCAAGCCGCAGAAGTATTGTTATGTGAGTCAAACGGTGTAACCGATAATCCGCTAGTTTTTGCCGATGTAGGCGACATAATATCGGGAGGTAACTTTCATGCAGAGCCAGTTGCAATGGCCGCCGATAACTTAGCTATCGCAATTGCCGAAATTGGTGCATTAGCAGAAAGGCGAATTGCATTACTTATCGATTCAAACCTATCCAAATTACCGCCATTTTTAGTTGAAAACGGCGGGGTAAATTCAGGTTTTATGATTGCTCAAGTTACCGCTGCAGCGCTTGCGTCAGAAAACAAATCATTAGCACATCCGGCTTCGGTCGATAGCTTGCCTACATCTGCAAATCAAGAAGATCATGTATCTATGGCAACCTTTGCAGCAAGGCGCTTAGATGAAATGGCCAATAATACCCAAGGCGTTTTGGCAATAGAATGGTTAGCATCGGTTCAAGGGCTAGAATTTAGAAAGCCGCTTGAACCATCACATAAAGTGCAAAGCGCTAAAGCGTTATTACGCGAGCATGTGAGTTATTATGATAAAGACCGCTACTTTGCTCCCGATATCGAAGCTGCTAATACATTACTAAGTGAAGGTAAGCTATGCGACTTCATAGAGAGCAGCCCCCTGCCTTCAGCATATTAAATACCATATTGGTAAGTAAAGCCTAGCGCTTCAATAGCTGAGCCAATAACTTTGCGCTCAGCTTTATCATCACTGGTAAAGCGTGGTAACTCGCCACCATGTTCTGCACACTTCACTGCGTAGTATTCAGCTTTTGTTGGGTGCGCAGGATTAACAACATTATAAATATTTTGCCCTACTTGCCAGTGCTCTATCACCGCAAAAACAGCATTAATTACATCTTGTTGATGCACCATATTTACTACTTGCTCACTTGATGTATTAAGCTCTTTGCCTGCCACAAAACGACCCGGTTCTCTATTAGGCCCTAGTAATCCAGCTAAACGCAGCACTTTCCCGTCTTGCTCAAGTACTTGCTCTTCTGCCTCATAGAGCTTTATTTGGCGCTCGTTTGTGCATGAAATATCGCAACTTTCGCTATATACACCAGGCTCTTGATCGTATACCCCGGTTGATGAGCATAATAAAAAGCCCTTTGCGTTTAACTCCTTTGAGAGCTTAAGCGCTGCGGTGAGTGTTTCAGGATAATTACTTTCACTGTCCCTGCTACGTGGTGGAATAGCACATACCCAATAAGCATTTTGTAAATCAACTTGATGTCTTAATTGCCCATCTTCAAGTGTAAACTGACGCTCAAAATCAAACTCGTGTATATCTGTTCTATGCGTTCCTTGTACTTGCCAATCAGCTTTTTGCGCACTTACGCATAAAGCATGTCCTAACCAACCTGCACCTAATACTACTAATTTATTACTTTTATTTGTCATTTTTGTATAAGCCTTTATTTTAAACGCATAATTAGTTCTTTCTATCTAACTTTATAGAGATTTTAAGTAAGATATGATTAGATATAATTTCATAAATAATAAAAATATGCGCACTCATGCTAAATAATTTATCATTACGGAAGAAAATATTATTATTGATTGGTGGAACAATTACCGTTTTACTAATTATCGCCTCAACATTCTTTGTTAAACACATTGCCAACCTCTCTAGAGAAAACATAGAAAACGAAGCACAAAGTTATCTACAGACCGAGCAACTTTCAATGCAAAGTTACTTTGCAATGTACGGTAAAATGGTATCAACCTTTGTTAATAACCCACATTTAATCAACTTTTTTGAAAATTGGGATACTCGCGATCAAGCACTCGAAAGCGCGCCAGGTTACAACGAAGTAAACCAAGACTTTGTGCGTTTAAGCTCAAACGACGAAAACATTTTATCGGCCTTTTTTGCCTCAGCAACCACCGGTGAATACTTTAAAGAAAATGAACGTACAAGTCACTACAACGGCCAGCCTTATTACGCCTACAAGCGTGGTTGGTGGCAAGAAGCCATGCAAGTTAACAAACTTTATGTAGGTCCAATCTCTGTTGATTTAACCACAGGCGTAGCATCTGCAGTAGTACAACAACCTGTTTATAACGCACAGCGTAAACTCATTGGTATGGGCGGTGTTGATTTACAACTAAACAAAATTAACGACATGGTCGAAAATATTCGCTTTAACGGCCAAGGTTATGGATTTTTACTCGATGGAAATCAAAAAGTAGTTCACTTTTCAAAAGCCACTGGACACAAACTTTCAATTACAGATGAAGGTGCAAACGGTAAAGAAGGACTCGATGCGCTTGAGCAACAATTTACAGATACAGCAGGCTTTAAAGAATTAAATACACAAATGCGAAATAACCTTAAAGGCAGCCAAATGGTTACTTTTAAAGGTGAGCAGTTTTATGTGGTTTACCATCGCTTACAGCTAGATCAGCCTTATATAGATTGGTATGTAGGTCTACTTATTCCTACTAGCATGATTGAAGAGCCCGTAAATGCCGCAGTAACCGCAACAACAACTGCAGTAGTTATTATCTTAATTATTATATTAGCCATGATTTTATGGGCTACCCATATGATTTCAAAACCCATCACAACACTTACGCACATTATGCGTGATATAGCATCGGGTGAAGGCGACCTTACTCAAAAAATTGATATTAATAGCCAAGATGAAGTGGGACAGCTGGCCAATCATATGAACACTTTTATTGATAAATTACGCGCCATGATGCTAGAAACCGCAGCGCAAGCAGAACAGCTAAGTAATGCAGCAGCTCAGCTAAGACATGTTTCTGAGCAAACTAATTCTGAAATTCAGCAAGAGAAGCAGCAAGTTGATAGCGTCAGCGCCGCGGTAACTGAAATGGCGACTACTGTGCTTGAAATATCACGTAATGCACAACATACAAATAATGCAGCTGAAGAAGTTCAGGCAATTACAGCTGAAGGTGCAAGCCGTTCTACACAGGCGCAAAAAGTAATGACTGAACTGGCGCTACATATTGGTGAAGCATCTAAAGTGGTTGCAGGCCTTGAACAGGAAAGTAATAACATTGGTGCATTAGTCGATGTAATTAACTCAATTGCCGATCAAACCAATTTACTTGCACTTAATGCCGCTATAGAGGCAGCACGAGCTGGCGAACACGGTCGAGGCTTTGCCGTTGTTGCGGATGAAGTACGCTCACTAGCAAGTCGCACACAAGAATCAACAGACGATATTCGTAATATGATTTCGCGCTTGCAGCAAATAGCTCAACAGGCCTCAGTGATGATGCAACAAGGACAAGATCAAACCGAGGGCTCAGTACTGCAAACTAAAGAAGTACTTAGCTCACTTCACAATATTGCGCAGTCGGTCACTAAAGTACAAGACCAAAGTCATCAAATAGCAACGTCAACTGAGGAGCAAACAGTCGTTGCTGAAGATATTAATACGAGCCTTTCGACAATTAATAACTTAGTGAACAGTACCGCTGATCATGCACATACCCTCGCTGACGAAGCTCGTGACTTAAGTGATCTAGCTGCGGCACTTAACAAAACGGTTAACCAATTTAAATTATAAAACACTCATTTAATAGCTGTGTTTAAGCGTCAAACTTAAGCGCAGCTATAACCCTTGTTTTTAATTTATTTAGCACCATATCTTTACAGTTCGCTACTATTTTTACTGTAATTGAGTAATACAAAGTTATTTTTACGAACCAGATCAAATTTTTCGATTTTATACACAGATCTTTTTATTGAGATAGTTTGTTGTTTGGCAGAGTCTGGTATAGTAGCGCACGTAATAAACAGTGCTTTTTGAGCGGTTTAATACAATATTGCTAATTAATATGTTCTAAGTGTTATTTAAAAGCACATATTAATTACCAATTGTTAAAAATGGGTTAGCCGATACTCGGCTGACAAAGAATACATTGTAACGGTTTTATCATGATATCTAATTTATTTACCAAGCTTTTTGGTAGTCGCAATGACCGCACTATTAAAAACTTAAGAAAGACGGTCGCGCTAATCAATGCGCTAGAAACGCAACTTGAAGCGCTTTCTGATGAAGATTTAAGAGCTAAAACAGCTGAGTTTAGAGAACGTTACGATAACGGACAAGGCCTTGACGATATCCTACCTGAAGCTTTTGCTGTGGTACGTGAAGCGTCAAAGCGTGTAAATGGCATGCGTCATTTCGACGTGCAGTTATTAGGTGGTATGGTTTTACATCAAGGTCGCATTGCAGAAATGCGTACCGGTGAAGGTAAAACACTAACAGCTACCCTACCCGCTTATTTAAACGGCTTAACAGGCAAAGGTGTTCACGTAATTACTGTGAATGACTACCTTGCTAAACGTGATGCTGAAACCAACCGTGCGTTATTTGAATTTTTAGGCCTTACTGTAGGCTGTAACGTACCGGGTATGATGCCACAGCAGAAGAAGCTAGCTTATACTGCTGACATTACGTACGGTACAAATAACGAATTTGGTTTTGACTACCTTCGCGATAATATGGCTTTTAGCATTGATGAACGTGTTCAGCGTCCATTATTTTATGCCGTAGTCGATGAAGTGGATTCAATCTTAATTGATGAAGCGCGTACTCCGCTTATTATTTCAGGCCCAGCTGAGGACAGCTCTGAGCTATACACTGAAATAAATACCATCGTTCCTTTACTTGAACTTCAAGAAAAAGAAGACGAAGAAGGTGTTGAAGGCGACGGCGATTACACTATTGATGAAAAGTCTAAGCAAGTTCATTTAACAGAACGTGGTCAAATTAAAGTAGAAGAGCTACTTACTGAACGCGGCTTAATTGAAGAAGGCGATTCGCTTTACTCAGCAGCAAGCATTACGCTACTAAGTCACGTTTATGCCGCCCTTCGTGCCCACAAGCTATACCAAAAAGATGTTGATTACGTAGTAAAAGAAAACGAAGTAATCATTATCGATGAGCATACTGGTCGTTCAATGGAAGGTCGTCGTTGGTCAGAAGGTTTACACCAAGCTGTTGAAGCTAAAGAAGGTGTAAATATTCAGAACGAAAACCAAACACTTGCATCTATTACGTTCCAAAACTACTTCCGTTTATACGAAACATTAGCAGGTATGACAGGTACTGCCGATACTGAAGCTTTTGAGTTTCAATCTATCTACGGCCTAGATACTGTTGTTATGCCAACTAATAAGCCAATGGTTCGTGATGATCGCGCCGACTTAGTTTACCTAACACAAGAAGAAAAATACGAAGCAATTTTAATTGACATTAAAGACTGTCAAGACCGCGGACAACCGGTACTTGTAGGTACTATTTCAATTGAAAGCTCTGAGTATTTATCGCAGTTTTTACGCAAAGAAAAAATTAAGCACAACGTACTTAATGCCAAATTTCATGCACAAGAAGCAGATATCGTTTCAGATGCTGGCCTACCAGGTACAGTAACAATTGCAACCAACATGGCCGGTCGTGGTACCGATATCGTGTTAGGTGGTAACTGGAACAGTGAAGTTGAAAAACTTGAAAACCCAACTGCTGAGCAAATTGCTGAAATTAAAGCTGCTTGGAAAATTCGCCATGATGCGGTAATTGATGCTGGCGGTTTACATATCATTGGTACTGAACGTCACGAATCTCGTCGTATAGATAACCAATTACGTGGTCGTTCTGGTCGTCAAGGTGACGCCGGTTCTAGTCGTTTCTACCTATCGATGGACGATGCACTAATGCGTATCTTCGCTGGTGAACGCATGACTAATATGATGCGTAAACTAGGTATGCAACGCGGTGAAGCAATTGAACATCCATGGGTAAACCGTGCGATTGAAAATGCACAGCGTAAAGTAGAAGCACGTAACTTTGATGTTCGTAAGCAATTGCTTGAGTACGATGATGTAGCAAACGATCAACGTCGCGTTGTTTACTCTCAACGTAATGAGCTACTTGAAGAAGGCGATATTTCAGAGACTATCACAGCAATTCGTGGTGATGTTCTTGCTAGTGTAATTGATCAATACATTGCACCACAAAGCCTTGCTGAAATGTGGGATATTCCTGGCCTTGAAGAGCGTTTAAAACAAGACTTCTTACTTGAGTTGCCAATCACTCAGTGGTTAGCAGATGACAATAAACTATACGAAGAAAAACTTCGTGAGCGTATTGAGCAGGCGGTTGAGCAGTCATACAAGCAAAAAGAAGAGCAAGTTGGCGATTCTGTTTTACGTCAATTCGAAAAAGCGATTATGCTACAAAGTCTTGATCAGCATTGGAAAGATCACCTTGCTGCTATGGATCACTTACGTCAAGGTATTCATTTACGTGGTTACGCGCAAAAGAATCCTAAGCAAGAGTATAAGCGTGAATCGTTTGAGCTGTTTTCTGAAATGCTTGAAAACTTGAAAGTAGATGTTGTAAGCATCCTAAGTAAAGTACAAGTACGCGCAGAAGAAGATGTTGAAAAAGTAGAAGAGCAACACCGTAAAAGTGAAAATGCTCCTCGCGAATACCAACATGAAGAAGCTGAGCAAGTAGGTGGCGAAGCGCCAGCACCAGAAACAGCTACTGTAATGGCTCGTACAGAACCAAAAGTAGGTCGTAATGACCCTTGTCCTTGTAAATCAGGTCAAAAATTCAAACAATGTTGCGGTAAATTAAAATAGCCCAGTATTGTTATTAGCTTATTAAAAAGCGGCGCTAGCGTCGCTTTTTTTTATGGAGTTTTAAAGTAATGACTATAGAAATTGTACATGTAGCTGTTGGTGTTATTAAGAAAAATAACGCTATATTCATTTGTAAACGCGCAGATGAACAACATCAAGGCGGTTTATGGGAATTTCCTGGTGGCAAAGTAGAAGCAGGTGAAAGTGTTTTTGTTGCACTTAAACGCGAGCTTATTGAAGAAGTTGGATTAACAATTCACAGCTCTAGCCAACTTATGGTGATTGAACATGACTACGGCGATAAGTGCGTTAAATTAGATGTGCACGTAGTGAGTAACTTTAGCGGTGAAGCACATGGCGCTGAAGGACAACCTAGTGAATGGGTAGCAATTAGTGAATTAGAAAATTATGATTTTCCTGAAGCTAATGCTGAAATTATCGAGAAAATAGTAGCCCGATACGCATAATAAATGGGCATAAGTGAGCACAATGAACATCTCAATACAAAATAAGCTAAGCGAACTGTTAGCACTGCCCCCTGAGTTAACTCAAGTTAGTGTAATTGGTAGCGGTCATATAAATAGTACATGGCTACTTAGATGTATTGATAAACAGTTTATTGTGCAAAAACTTAATATTGAAGTATTTAAAAACCCTGCTCAGTTAGTAAGTAATGCAAAACTAATTGAGCAGCATCTAAATGCTAAACAACTGCAAAATAATTACCCTCTTGAAATAATCAAACATATAGCGACACAAAGCGACGAGCGCTTAATAAAAATTGATAGCGCGTACTATCGTATCCTTAACTATATTAGTGACAGTTACAGCGAAGACGTTGTTAAAAATGCGCAACAGAGCGAGCAAGCAGCCTATGCCTTTGGCGTATTTGCTCATGCATTACAAGATTTTGATGCACAACAACTACACTCTGTAATTCCTGATTTTCATAACTTAGCGATGCGCTTTGAGCAATTAAATACCGCAATCACAAATAACTCTGTAAATAGAGTAAAGCACTGCGCTGACGAAATAGAATATTGCTTATCGCAGCAGCATTTAATTACCGAGCTTAGCAACATTGCCAAGCAGATACCGCTTAGAGTGTGTCATAACGATACAAAAATAAATAATATGCTGTTTTGTAGTGCAACTCACAAAGCAAAAGCAGTGATTGATTTAGATACCTGCATGGCGGGATTTAGGCTTTATGATTTTGGCGACATGGTACGCACTTTCTGCTCCCCCGAAGCCGAGGATTCAACAAACTTACACAACGTTATTATTCGAAAAGATATATTTTCAGCCATTGTTAAAGGCTATGTAACGCCATTAAAAAGTAGCATGAGTACAAAAGAACAAGAAAGCCTGCTGCTAGGCGCTAAAATAATGCCGCTTATGTTAAGTGTACGCTTTTTAACTGATTACCTAAATAACGATGTGTACTTTAAAGTGGCTCATGCAGAGCATAATTTAGAGCGAGCACAAAACCAACTCGCGCTTTATAAAAACATACTCAGTAACAAAAAATGGATGCACCAATACTTAATGAGCTAAAGCTTATTTAACCTGAACTCTGGTTAAGAGATTTATTAACGTATTGAATCATGGTGATATTTAAATTTATTTTCTCTAGTCAGAGATTTTTAGTGAAAACAAGGCGAATTTACGCGTCAATAGCTGGCCTATTGCAAGTAAATTCAACGCAGTTAGCGCTGAAAATAGCTGCTTGAGGTAGATTTATTATCCATAGTTCAGGTTATTTACAAATTCAAGATACAAAAAAACCAGTAAGCTAAAAACTTACTGGTTTTTTATTAACTTTAAATCAGTCTATTTAGTAAATTACCAAATTTTTACGCGATCTTCTGGTTTGATATACATTTTATCACCTTCTTTTACGTCAAACGCTTCGTAAAACTCAGGCATATTCGACAAGATACCGATTACACGGTAGTGACTTGGTGAATGAGGGTCTGTTAATAAACGATTACGTAACTCTTCATCGCGATAGTTACGACGCCAAATTTGTGACCAACCCATAAAGAAGCGTTGATCGCCTGTGTAACCATCAATCACTGGTGATTTTTTATCACCTAAAGACAGCATATACGCTTTATGCGCAACCGTTAAGCCACCTAAGTCACCAATGTTTTCGCCAAGCGTTAGCTCGCCATTAACACTTGCATCTTCAAACGGTTTATATTCGTTATACTGTGCAACTAAAGCCGCTGTACGCTCTTCAAATTGCTTAAGGTCAGTCTCACTCCACCAGTTACGTAAGTTGCCATCACCGTCGTATTTAGCACCTTGGTCGTCAAAACCATGACCAAGCTCATGCCCAATTACTGCACCAATTGCGCCGTAGTTTACAGCATCATCCGCTTCTAAATTAAAGAATGGCGGTTGTAAAATAGCTGCTGGAAATACAATTTCGTTGTTTACTGGATTGTAATACGCATTTACTGTTTGCGGAGTCATGTGCCACTCAGAGCGATCAACTGGTTTACCCAATTTAGCAATCATGTCTGCGTATGCCCATTCGCTATAACGAATGTAGTTACCTACTAGCTCATCTGAGTTAATATCCAGCTCTGAGTAATCTTTCCACGTGTCTGGGTAACCAATTTTAGGTGTAAATTTGTCTAGTTTTTCTTTCGCTGCAAGCTTTGTTTCAGGGCTCATCCACTCAAGATTTTCAATAGCAACACCGTAACCTTTAATTACGTTATCAACTAATTCTTCCATGCGTGCTTTTGCTTCTGGCGGGAAGTTATCTTTAACGTATACCTTACCTAATATTTCACCAAGTACACTGTTAGATGCATCAACCGCTTGCTTCCAAAGAGGTGCTTGTTCTTCTACGCCACGAAGTGTTGTGCTGTAAAAGTCAAAGTTAAGGTTAACTAAATCTTCACTAAGTAGCTCTGCATAACCACTTACAAAATGAAATTTTAAGTAGTTTTTCCACGTCGCTAAATCAGTGTCTTTGTAAATAGTAGCAAGTGCTTCTAAGTAGCTTGGTTGACGTACAATAATGTCACTTGCACTCACGCCTGCATCTTTAAAGAATGCAGCTAAATCAAGGTCACCCATCAACTTGCTTGCATCTGCTACTGTCATCTTGTTATAAGATTTAGTTGCATCACGGCTTTGCACACGGCTCCACTGAGCATCAGCTAGTGTTTTTTCAAATGCAAGTACGCTCTTAGCAGCTTCTGCTGCATTTTTAACGCCTGACTTAGCTAAAACATCAGTGATGTATTGCTCGTAAGAAGCGCGAATTTTAGTGAATTTTTCGTCATCTTTTAAGTAATAGTCACGATCTGGTAAACCAAGACCCGACTGAGATAAATACAATGCATACTCACTTGAGTTTTTAGCATCGTTATTTACAAACCAACCAAACGGTAAAGTACCGCCTTGTTTTTGAATTTTAGCCATTAAACCCACTAAATCAGCTTTAGATTTAACGCTATCAATTGTATCTAATGACGGTTGTAATGGCGTAATACCTAGCTCATTACGCGCATCTTTATTCATATAGCTTTTATAAAATGCACCAATTTTATACTCATCACTGCCTTTTTTAGCGGCTTTGTTTGCAGCTGCACTTTCAAGGGCTATTTTCATCGCTTTTTGCGACTCATCATATAACTGCGAAAAAGAACCGTAGTTAGATTTATCACCTGGTATTTCAGTTTTAGCTAACCACTGACCATTTACATGGTAGTAAAAATCGTCTTGTGCGCGTACTGAACTATCCATATTAGCTAATTCAATACCAAGCTCTAGTGGTTTTTCAGCGGGTGCTGTTACTACTGGAGTGTCGGTTACTTTTGTTTCTTGTTGTTTTTCACCACAACCTACCAAGCCAAGCGCAAGTGCGATACTTGCAGCAGCCATTGTTACTTTATTCATAATTATTCCGTTTGTTAGTTAGAATTGAATCATACCAATCTGCTTATATATGGGGTCTATTTAACGTTAAGAAAATTACGCTAGAACCAGGCAAAAGTTTTTGTATCTAGTTGCTCTAAATAAAAAATTTTTAACGACGTTATAGTGCAATTTAATTCGTTAAATTGATCAAAGACTTATGCAGGTTGGTATCACATACCAACTCCATTAAATTCTTGAATATAGCAGGAGTAAAAATAGCACTGCCTACACGCTTTTACTTAATGGAATGGGTATCAAAGAGCTTTCGATCAATATAAAGCCCACGCAGCATCATAAACCTCATTAAGCCAACAATAAAATGGAATATGTAACAAAGTATTTTGAATGCGGTGAGCAGCCAAATTAGCCCCACCAATAACAAGATGGTGGGTAGTTAAGACTTACTTTTATTTTTTCCGTGAAGCGCTAAACGCTCTAGTTTTTCTTTTAAAGAAGGGGGTGCAGAAGATGCTATCGCGTTTAAGTAATCAGCTGTTTGCTCACTCATTTTACGTGAGTTGGTAACTGCAGGACTACCCGACTTATTCGCTGTGCTTAATCTCTGAGTTGCTTGAGGATTTGCAGTTATTTTTATTTGCCCGAGCTCTGCCATTCCAGCGGCTCTAAAATGTGAAAGCATATCCATTTTTAAATAATTAAGCCTAAGCGCGATAGGTGCAGATACCGCCTCTATCATTAGCGTACCGTCTCGGTAATTACTGACTCGGCATTTATCACCCAACTTAGGACCTAAAAAATCTTTTAATAAGGTTTGCTGTGTATCAAGTGCTTGGCTTTTGCCTGCATAAGCCGATAAACGATTATTTAACCCCGCCATAATATCGGTTAGCGGTTTTGGTGCATATCTATCTTTAGCCATTTTACACCTCGTAAAAGCTCACTTAGACCCAGAGATAATACTCTAGGTCTAAGTATACACTGCGTATTAATACTACGCGCCGGCTATTTGCATTTGCTCTATTAATACTGAGCCAGTTTGAATACCACCACGGCGTTCTATGTCACCACCAATAGCAGATATGCCTTTAAACATATCTTTTAAATTACCAGCAATGGTAATTTCGCTTACAGGATATTGGATTTCACCATTTTCAACCCAAAAACCAGCAGCACCACGAGAGTAATCACCCGTTACTGTATTTACGCCCTGCCCCATTAGCTCTGTTACTAATAAGCCAGTGCCCATCGTTTTTAATAGTGCAGTTAAATCGTTATGAGTTTGCTCAACGAGCCAGTTATGTATACCGCCAGCATGCCCTGTTGGGGTCATATTCATTTTACGCGCGGCATAACTTGCTAATAAATAAGTTTGTAGCTCGCCGCCTTGAATAATTTCTCTATCGAATGTTTTAACACCTTCGCTATCAAACGGTGATGATGCCAACCCTTTTAAAATATGTGGGCGCTCAGCAATATTTACACAATTACTAAATACTTGTGTGCCTAAGCTATCAAGTAAAAAACTTGATTTACGATAAAGTGCGCCACCACCAATAGCCGACACTAAGTGACCAAACAATGAATTTGCAATATCGGCTCTAAAAATAACAGGCACTTTCATTGTGCCTAACTTTTGGCTATTTAATTTAGCGAGCGTTTCAGCTGCTGCCTCAAGCCCAACTGCCGCTGCGTCATTTAAACCCGCTTGATCGCGTGCAACAGTATAAGCAGAGTCGCGTTGCATCTGCTCGCCATCTTGACCTATTACCATAGTACTAATGCTATGACGAGTACGTGGAAAGCCCGTTATCAAACCATGGCTGTTACCATAAACACGTAGCCCCTGATGCGATGAAAAACTCGCACCATCAGAGTTAACAATACGCTCATCTGCATTTAGTGCAGCTTGCTCTGCAGCATGACAAAGCTCAATACCTTCCTCAGGGCTTACATCCCAAGGATGGTATAAATCTAAATCTTTAGGATTAAATTCAAGTAACTCTTTATCAGCAACGCCGTTGAATGGGTCATCAGATGTGAATTTGGCTATATCAATCGCTTTTTCGACTACCATGCGCAATGTTTTTGGATTTAAATCAGCCGTAGACGCCGAACCTTTATTATTACCAACATATACACTAATGCCTAAGCCGCCATCTTGGTTAAACTCAATGGTTTCTACTTCACCCATTCGTGTACTAACCGATAAACCAGACGTGCTAGACATGGCAGCTTCTGCAGCTGTAGCGCCTAATTTTTTAGCATGTTCGAGTACTTCTGCTACCGCATCTTTAACTTGCGATATTTGAGAATAAATTGGATCGTTTTGTTGGCTTTTCATAAATTAAGTCCTGAGCCTTAGAGGCATAATGCACGCATTTCTTATATTTAAATGCTAACACACTCAATGCATCACATCAGCTAATATTCCTAAGTATCATATTCATGTATAATGGCAAAAGTTATTTTTATTTAAGAGCACCCCATGGCAAAGAAAAAAGGCAAGCCTGCTGAAATTGAAGAAGAAATTGAATATGTATCAAGAACGGAGCTTAAGCGCGAAGCGCAAGAGTTTCATCAGTTAGGTACTGAAATTGCCAAAATGGGTAAAAAACAGCGCGAACGCCTGCCATTAAATGACGATTTAAAAGCGGCAATGGTTGTTGCTGATAAAATAAGTAATAAAAGTGACGCGTACCGCCGTCACTTAAACTACATCGCTAAAACGTTGCGTACTGTAGAAAACATTGACGCTATTAGAGCGATTATCGATGTAATGCTTAATAAAAATAACCAAGCTGAAGTATTGGTCAAAAAAATTGAGCAATTACGTTCAGACCTAATTGAACAAGGTGATGACCTTATCAATGAGACTATTGAACAGTTTCCGTCTCTTGATCGTCAGCAAATGCGTCAATTGGTTCGTAATGCGGCAAAAGAAGCGAAAGCTGAAAAGCCGGGTAAAGGTTATAAAGAGTTATTTCAATATCTCAAAGATGCCCATACTGTTACGTATTAATTAGACCGCATTAATTGATATTTTATTAAAAAAGGTGCTTCGGCACCTTTTTTGTTATAGATCAAACCGCATCACTGCGTACTTTTTTATAATCACCCCCTAAATAAATACTTAGGTGCGCGTGATGATTAAACTTCCACAATGGGATCAAACCCTAATAAACAAATATAATGTGTCTGGCCCGCGTTATACCTCGTATCCCACAGCTCTATCACTGCGTGATGGATATCAACAACAAGACCTACTTAGCGCTGTAGAATCATCAACGAGCCGTTCACTTTCTCTATATATTCATATCCCGTTTTGTAGTCAGCTTTGCTACTACTGTGGCTGTAATAAAATAATTACCCGCCATCAATCTAAGGCAGATACGTATCTCGACTTTTTAGCAAAAGAAATTACTGCCCAAGCGCCTTTATTTAAAAGCTACACGGTTGAGCAATTACATTTAGGTGGCGGTACTCCCACCTTTTTAACCGCAAAACAAATGACTCGTCTAATTAAGCTTTTAGAGCAGCACTTTAATTTTACAAGCACAACAGAGCGCGGCATTGAAATAGACCCACGCTCACTTGCCGATAATATGCTCGTTGATTTAAGGATGCTTGGCTTTAACCGTGTCTCATTTGGGATTCAAGACTTTAACGACGACGTGCAACTTGCTGTTAATCGCCCGCAAAATGCAGATACGGTCAAGCAATTAATTACACAAGCTCGCGAGCTGGGATTTCAATCTATTAATGCAGATATGATTTACGGGCTTCCTCTGCAAACGCCAGAGAGCTTTAAGCAAACTATAGAGCAACTTATTGAGTTAAGCCCTGACCGAGTATCGGTGTTTAACTACGCGCATTTACCAGAGCGCTTTGCCGCACAGCGTAAGATTAAAGATGCAGATTTACCCAGTGCACATAATAAACTCACTATGTTTAAAAACACGCTGGAGCAGATGACGCAAGCAGGCTATCAATTTATTGGTATGGACCACTTTGCAAAAACCGATAACGAACTAGCTATTGCGCAAAATGAAGGCAAGTTACATCGTAATTTTCAAGGTTATACAACCCATGGAAATTGTGATTTATTAGGCTTAGGCGTGTCATCAATTTCGCAAATTGACAGTGCCATTTTACAAAATCAAAAAGAATTAAAACATTATTACCACAGCATCGAAACACAAATCGGCTGTGCTCTTAATAAAGGTATGCACTTAACGCATGATGATGTAATTCGTGCTGATGCAATTAAGCAGCTCATTTGCCAGTTTGAATTAGATATACAAGACTTTAGCGAAAAGCATGCGCTTATATTTAATGACTACTTTGAGGATGCGTTAATTGCGCTTACGCCACTTATAAAAGATGAACTAGTCACTATAAATGATAATAAAATTAGCGTAACGCCACGCGGCAACTTATTCATTCGTATTATTTGCATGTGCTTTGACGCTCATTTACAAAAACAAATAAATGCGACGCGTTTTTCGCGAGTGATTTAGCAGATCACTAATTTAATGCAATTAGTATGAAAATTTTTACGCATAAAAAAAGCAGACCAAGGTCTGCTTTTTTTGAGTGCTCGAAAAACTAAAGCTAGTTAAAAACCACTTTATCGCTGCCAGGAGCGGCTTTAAACTCGATGATAATTTTAGCGCAATCGGCTTTAACTTCATCTTTAAGTGTTTCTTCAGCTTGCCAGCGAGCTTTATCTAGCTTAAAAATTTCTTTTTTAGCATATTTTTTACGTGCATCGTGTGTCGGCATTTCTTTAACTACCTGGTACATTTTATAAATGCCAGGATATTGTGTCGTTAAATCACGCTCGCTCTCAAAGCCATATTGAGACATAAGTACCCAAATACGTAAACAGCCTTCAGAAAACTCACACTGCTCTTCATTCATTGCACGCGCAATTAAATGAATACTATCGGCTAGTTTGGCATTTCGCTTTAAACGCGACTTCTCAAGCTTTTGCTTTTGTTCAGCCTGCGTTTTAGCAATTAACTTTTTTTGCGCATTTAACTTATACAGCAACTGACCCGCATAAAATGCCAGACCAACTATTATAGCAGCGCCTAAAAGTAAGGCTAAAATTACCGCGGTACTCATTATTTATCCTTACTATTTGTCGTCTTCATCTAACCATTCGTTGGCTAAATCGTCAGATAAGTATTGATCGAAATCAGAATTGCCTTTGCTTTCAATATCATCTTCAAGGTCATCTTCAAATTCGTCTTCATCCTCGTCTTCAATACCAAGAATTTCACATAACGCCTGATGGCGAGCAATACGGCTATTAAAGTACTTAGCATCTTTACCAGTTAGCATTTCACCTTCTTCATGACGCTCTACTAGTTTAAGTAAACGCTCGTCATTCTCAAGTGCTTCTAGCTCTTGTTCAGGTGTAAATTCAGGCTCGATTACCTTTTTCAGCTCAATAGTTGGCTTTAAGTTGCGTTTCATTTCAACTTTAGGCTCAGGCGCAGTTGCAATTAATGGTACCGGCTTTTTACTGCCTACACGCTTATCTTTCGGCGCGTGACCAGCATTATGGCTTTCGCTATCTAGTAAATCTGGCGCGTTACGAGAACCTGGCTTAGCACCTTTGGTTTTTTTAACTCGCTGCTCTTTTAATGCGCGCATTTCTTTAAGCTTATCTTGGCTTAAACGAACAGGTCCGTTTGCTGGGCTTTTGCGTGACTTTTTAGTTCTACTCATATCTTGATCATCTCACTTAAGAGGTTT
Source organism: Pseudoalteromonas sp. SWYJ118 (assembly GCF_015864505.1). NCBI lineage: Bacteria > Pseudomonadati > Pseudomonadota > Gammaproteobacteria > Alteromonadales > Pseudoalteromonadaceae > Pseudoalteromonas > Pseudoalteromonas sp. SWYJ118. Next base: position 145,979 of record NZ_JADYXC010000007.1, read on the forward strand.
TGAGCGAAGCGCAAATTAATGGGCATCGCAGTGCTGGACTAGCCAGAAGAATTCAGTTTGCGCTTAGAGGTTGGGTCTCTCATTTAAAAGCGCCTTAGCTAATTAATCGCTAGTTTTAAACGGTGGGTATTGTAACAGGACAAATAAAAAGGCGGTAGAGAAAACATCTCTACCGCCTGCTAATCTGAGCGCCATTATCTGGACACTTCTCCCTTCGACTTTTTTTAGTCTTTATTATTTTTATTATTATCAGTCCGTATTGTTATTATTTTTACGTTCCTTGTTACATTCCATTTTGTTTTTATTATTAAACTTCCATGAGTTTTTTATTATTTTCGGTCATCCTGACACTTTTTTATTATTTCCTTTAGTAGCACTAATCTTATGCTATGTAGTCATGCCGCGTTACTTTCCTTGATAGTTATTTCCGTTTTGTTATTGTTGTTTTGCGACAGTGGTTAATTTACTCGTTAATGATTTTGTTACAACTGGTTTATATAACTTTTATTATCTTTATTACATTGAGATATAAAAATAAACATAAATTACAATAAGTTAATCAATAATCAAAAATAAAAAGAAGACTTTTCTTACAACCAGACATGGTCAATGTCTTACATTAAAACGGACGATATCGTTAATTTTTGACACAAAAAAAGCAGCCTAGGCTGCTTTTTTTAACACATTGTAGTTTATTTATTATTAACTGCTAAATAAATACGACTTTAGTGTAAGCCACCTAAATACTGAGAAAGTACTTCGATGTCTTTATCTGTTAATTTTTTTGCAATATCGCCCATCATGCCATTTAAGTCATTATGACGAGTACCATCACGGAATTTTTCAAGTTGAGCCTTGATATATCCTGGATGCTGAAAAGAAATTTTTGGAAACTTAGCAAGTGACGAGCCATTACCACGTGGGCCATGACATGCTGCACATGATGGAATTCCACGTTCTGCATCGCCTGCTTTAAAAAGCATCTCGCCAACTTCAACAACATCTTTAGGTGTAGCACCTTCAGTCATGTTCATTGAAGAAAAATAAGCAGCTAGATCTTTCATGTCTTGCTCGCTAAGTGGCATAGCCATAGCGCTCATTACTGGATCCATACGCCCTTCTTTGCCGCCTGACGTCATACCTAATTTTAAATCCTGAAGTTGCTTAAGGATATAATCTGGATGTTGACCTGCAATTTTAGGGTAAATATTAACCGGCGCATTACCGTCTGGGCCGTGACAAGCCGCACACGTTGCTGATTTTTCTTTACCTGCGTTTACATCGCCATCAAATGCTGTTGCGTTGCTTGCTGACAACGCACCAAGCAATATTGTTAAAGATAGTGCTATTTTTTTCATGGTGAATTCTCTGTTTCCGACCCTGTATCATCTACAATCGTGATGTTGTAATACATATATTCTACACGATAATAAATTCTCTGGCACGTTTTCTACACATATTAAGCTTATAATTTACAGGGTTTTGACTTAGATTAAGCTTTAACATGTTTTAAATGTACCATAGGTGCTGTTTTTAGGTGGTTAAATACGCTTTTTAATACATCCTTTATAGTATAAAATACGCGCCCTGAGTGAATTTGGTTTACTCAACGTTATTTATTTAAGTTTTAGGAGAGCCTGTGCTCAAATCTCGTATCAAATATAATACTGCGTCTTTCGTAACAAGCGCTCCCGACATTACTAAATTACCTGCTGATACGGGAATTGAAGTTGCGTTTGCCGGTCGCTCCAACGCAGGTAAGTCGAGTGCATTAAATGCATTAACCGATCAGAAGCTAGCACGTACAAGTAAAACACCTGGACGTACTCAGCTAATCAATACATTCGATTTAGCTGATGTTGACGATATGCGCCTTATCGATTTACCAGGCTATGGTTTTGCTAAAGTACCAATCGAAATGAAAAAGAAATGGCAAAAATCGCTAGGCGAATACCTACAAAAGCGTCAAAGCCTAAAAGGTATTGTTATTTTAATGGATATTCGTCATCCATTAAAAGATTTAGACCGCGATTTAATTAATTGGGCTATTGGTAGTGAAATTCCAGTATTGGCACTATTAACTAAAGCCGATAAATTAAAGCAAGGCCCTCGTAAATCACAAGTACTGCAAGTTCGTCGTGAATTAAGCACGCTTGATGGGGATATTACAGTTCATGCATTTTCATCATTAAAAGGCACGGGTTTACCAGAAGTAGCTAAAAAACTAGATGAATGGTTTTTAGGTCCTGTTATTGCTGTACCACCTACCGATGAAACAATCACAGACGAAACTAACCCAGAGGCTTAAACGCTGGCGTTACGATAAATAAAACTGCTTTCCTGCAGATTTAATAAAATAGCCGAGTTTATCAGACTCGGCTTTTTCAGCCCACTGATAATATACGCTTCGCGCAACACGCGCACTACAGCCATAAGGTAGCTTTAGATAAGGTACTTTTGAGCCTTTATAGTCTTTTATAACTAAAGGCTGCTGGGCGCTCACCAACCACTGTCTAGCTAAATTATCAATACAACACAACACCTGCCCTTGCGCTGTATTTTCAAAACGCCAATCAACAATAATAAACGGCGCATCATCAACCGTTATTATTACTTTTTCGACAGGTGTTTTTAAATAAAATTGCTCACCTTCTTTACATAAAACAGAAGCAAACAGCTTCACCATGGCTGGGCGTGTTATTTCACTGCCATCGTAAAACCATTTACCGTCATGATTGATGACAATCGGCAGTTCCCCACAATGGTTAGGCTGCCAACTATCAAAAGGTTTGCTTGGCTCGCTTAATTGCTTGCTAAGCTCACTTAAAGAAATCACTGCTTTTTAAGTGTAATTGCAAACGTAACAGGCACCGCTGTTGCGATTGAAGGTAGGCCTGCTAATTTTTGCAGCTGTTTAACACCTTCCGTTACACCAAAATCAGCACTATTAATAATAATAGGTGTAAATGATGACACAGTTAAATCGCCACTTTGTGTGCTATTAACAAGTACATCAATAGCTAGTGGTTTTTTATTACCATGAAAATCAAGCTCAGCTTTAATGCCTTTCAATACATATTGACCAGGCTTTTTAATATTACTCAGCTCTTTAGTTAAATTGGCAGTTAAAACTGCATTGGGGAATTTAGCCGCTTCAAACAACAATGCCGTTAAACGCTCATTTCGAATAGGAATTAGGGTTTCAGCCGATGTTAAATCAACATTAACGCTAAACTCGCCTTTATCAGAAAGCATACCTTCAAGATTAGTAAAGTGGTGAGCTTCGGCAACAGAGTCCTTTTTTATAGAGACAAAGCTTAATTGGCTTTTATCATTCACTAACTGCCAATTAGCCTGGGCAACATTAGAGATAACTAAACTTGATAAAGAAAAACCTGCAATAGCTAATGCTTTAAACATAACGCACTCCTTAGTGATAAATTGAAAAATAATAAAAATGAAAAATAATAGCGCTTTGATGGTATCACCTGCAATGTACCCAAACCACCACAAAGTGACGAATGAATAGCACAACAAAAAGCATCAATATAGTAGAATTTTCAAAGATAGAATAAAAAACGGCCCACCAAACAAGTTGGTAGGCCGGTATAGCAAACTGGGGAGAAGCTATCAATTTGTTGCACCCTTTCAGATGCATCATCAACAGGATGTCCTACAGGATAGGACAGGCGGGACTTTAACAAAAGCACGCATTAAAATACAATCATATTCCTGTAAAACAGCTCGAATTGACGAACATATAACTATTTAATACAAATAGTTGCTTAAATTAACCTTATTTTAACTAAAGCTTGCATATACCTGATTGAATCGCTGTTATTCGCCATTTTTATTAAACATAAAAAAAGCGCCAAAAGGCGCTTTAATTAAAATGCTCAAATTGCATTAATGAGCTTGTTCCCAGTTGTCACCTTCATCAGCTTCAACTATAAGTGGTACATCTAGCGCAGCAGCTTGCGACATCAGTTCACAGATGTGTTTTGTGTACTGTGGTGCGCAGTCTGTTTTGATTTCAAATACTAATTCATCGTGCACTTGCATAAGCAGCTTAATTGTATTTGGCGCTTGTTCGTGTACCCAGCGGTTAACGCTCAGCATTGCCTTTTTAATAATATCGGCGGCAGTACCTTGCATTGGTGCGTTTATAGCAGCACGTTCGGCTCCTTTTCTACGCGCCCCATTACGTGCGTTTATTTCTGGTAAATGTAGGCGACGACCAAATATTGTTTCAACGTAGCCATTTTCAGCTGCTTTTTCGCGTGTTGTTTCCATGTACTCTAATACACCTGGAAAACGCTCAAAGTATTTATCTATGTAATGCTGCGCTTCGTGGCGTGGCACATCTAGTTGACGTGCTAAACCAAATGCCGACATACCGTAAATTAAGCCAAAGTTTACTGCTTTCGCCTTACGGCGCATATCGGTAGTTACATCATCAAGCTCTACACCAAATACTTCAGCGGCAGTTGCACTATGTACATCTAAGCCGTTAGCAAATGCATTTAATAGACCTTTGTCTTGTGAAAGATGCGCCATAATACGTAGCTCAATTTGACTATAATCGGCAGCAACAATTTTATAACCATCTGCGGCTATAAACGCTTCACGAATACGACGTCCTTCTTCTGAACGAATAGGAATATTTTGTAAATTAGGATCAGTTGAACTCAAGCGCCCCGTAGCTGTAATTGCCTGATGATAAGACGTATGTACACGCTGGGTTTTCTCATTCACCATTAATGGTAATTTATCGGTATACGTTGATTTAAGCTTTGATAAACCACGATGCTCTATAATTACTTTAGGTAGCGGATAATCATGAGCAAGTTCTTGCAGTACTTCTTCTGCGGTAGAAGGTGCACCTTTAGGCGTTTTTTTAATAATAGGCAGCCCAAGCTTTTCAAACAACAGTACTTGTAGCTGTTTTGGAGAACTTAAGTTAAATGGTTCGCCTGCTATTTCAAACGCTTCTTTTTCAAGCTCAATTAAACGCTCACCTAAACGTTGACTATGCGCTCCAAGCATATTGCTATCTATCGCAACACCGGTGCGTTCAATATCAGAAATCACACTAATAAGTGGCATTTCTATATCTTCAAATACCGATTTTAGCTTTTCATCAGCTGCTATTTTTGGCCAAAGCACTTCGTGTAAACGCAAAGTAATATCGGCATCTTCTGCGGCGTAAGGCGCTGCTTTTTCAAGTTCAATTTGGTTAAAGGTAAGTTGCTTTTTACCTTTGCCAGCAATATCTTCAAAGCTAATATTTTTATGACCTAGGTATTTAAGTGCTAGCGAGTCCATATCGTGACGCGTGCCTACACTATTAAATACATACGACTCAAGCATAGTGTCAAACTTAATACCATTTAATGCAAAGCCTGCATTCGCTAATACGCTTTTGTCATATTTAAGGTTTTGCCCTACTTTAGCTTTGTTTTCATCTGCCAAAATTGGACCTAGCTTTTGCATTACAAATTCAAGGCTTAATTGCTCAGGCGCACCTGGGTAGTCATGCGCTACCGGTAAATACACAGCTTCACCCGCTTTTACGGCAAAGCTCATACCCACCAATTGCGCTTTCATGTAATCAAGGCTGGTTGTTTCAGTATCAAATGCAAATAACTCAGCACTATTTAATTGCTCTATTAGCGTATCAAATTGCACTTGCGTTAAAATAGTTTCGTAATGAGCATCTTCTACTTTTGGTAATTCAGTGGCTTCGGTAGGTACAGCTAAATGTGTTTCAGCATCTTTAGGATTATCAAGTAATTCAGCTAACCAACGACGGAATTCGCACTCACCATATAATGCAATTAATTCGTCTTTGTTAGGCTCTTGAAGTTTGAATGTATCAAGATCAGATTCAACTTCAACATCACACTTAATTGTCGCAAGTTCGTAGCTTAAAGGCAGATGATCAAGAGCAATTGCTAACTTTTCGCCTATTTTACCTTTAATCTCACTGGCGTGATCCATTACACCTTGAAGAGAACCATATTTTTCTAACCATTTAACTGCCGTTTTAGGACCACAGCCTTCAACACCCGGAATATTATCGACCTTATCACCCATTAATGCTAAGTAATCAATAATAAGTTCAGGGCCTACACCAAACTTTTCAACCACGGTAACGGGATCTGAAATACTGTCAGTCATCGTGTTTATTAGCGTAACGTGTTCATTAACAAGCTGTGCCATGTCTTTATCGCCAGTAGAGACGAGTACATGTCGTTTTTGCTCTGATGCTATACGTGCAAATGTACCAATAACATCATCAGCTTCAACGCCTTCAATACTAATTAGCGGAAAGCCCATCGCTTTAATAATACTGTGTATCGGTGCTATTTGAGTGCGTAAGTCATCCGGCATAGGCGGACGATTTGCCTTATACTCGCTATACATATCGTTACGGAACGTTTTACCTTTAGCATCAAATATAACCACCATATGTGATGGATCGTATTGTCTGATCAAGCTTTTAAGCATATTGATCACGCCATAAATAGCGCCCGTAGCTTCACCTTTAGAATTAGTTAAATGCGGCGGAGAATGATAAGCACGAAATAAATATGACGAGCCATCAACTAAAATAAGTGGGTTTTCGGGGATCTGAGCCATGGTGAATTTGGATCCTAAATGCAAAAAATTAAGGTAATTATAAGCATGCCATAAGGTAGTAAATAAAACGACAGTGAATTACTGCTTATCGTGTTATTAAAACTATAGCAAGCTGTGGATAAGTGTGTAGATAACAGCCACGAGCTATTCTTCCAAAGCATTATAAAATGCTTAGAAAATACTTTAACTGTATGTTTTAATTTAAAAAAGATAATACGAGGTTCTTTTTTTATTATTTTAAACCAATGTGGAAAAAGGTTTTCTAACGACTGCTTGTGTTGTTATTCACTTTGATTATTCGCGTCCATTTAAATAACCGGAGGAGTATTCTAGCACAATGGATCGAAGATCATAGCGATCCTTTATAATTTTTTTAAAGGCAAAGTGATCGCAAATGGCATAAACCGCAATACAACTTGCATAGAGAATGATTTTTGTACTAAAAATTTATTTTCGCGAGAAATTTTGAGCATGTTAGACTTCATCCGATCGACTTATAAAAAAGACTTTAGGGGCACAAAAGCATGAAAAACGTAGCGGTAATATTAGCAGGGTCTGGTGTGTACGATGGTAGTGAAATTAATGAAGCAATTTTAACTTTATTACATATAGCCAAAAATGGCGCAACGTATCAGTGTTTTGCACCGGATATTGAACAACTTCATACCATTAACCATTTAACGGGCGAAGTAATGCCTGATAAACGTAATGTATTAACAGAAGCGGCTCGTATTGCACGGGGTGACATTAAATCGCTGCTTGAATTAGACGTAACTCAGTTTGACGCATTAATTGTACCTGGCGGTTTTGGCGCTGCAAAAAACTTATGTGACTTTGCAATTAAAGGCGCAAAAGCAAATATTAATGAAGACGTACTTAATGCTTGTAAATCATTTGCAAAAGAAAATAAGCCTGCTGGTTATATGTGTATTGCACCCGCTTTGATCCCATTTATTTACGATAACGCTGTACTTACGATTGGTAACGATGCAGAGACAGCACAAGCGCTAAGCACATTAGGCGCTAAACATATAAATTGTGCAGTAGATGATGTTGTTATTGATCAGCCAAATAAGCTAGTTACAACCCCAGCTTATATGCTTGCGCAATCGATTATTGAAGCCGATGCAGGGATCGAAAAACTAGTTAGTAGCGTATTATCAATAAATTGATATTAGGATCTAAAAGTTAATTGTATGACTGTTTGCGCTTATTAAATTGCTTAACAAAAAACAGTAAATAATTAAATTTTATTGCGTTAACGCAAAAAGTAGTCAGTTTTATTAATAAAAATGCCTCTTAGCATTTTATAAATTGGCTCAGAGAGTTATAATCGGTTTAATTTCCGTCATCTTTAATCGTGATTGATCACGTTCAAATCGAAGTGAGCAAGGCAAAATGAAAAAATTAACAGCTGCAGCATTATTAATGCTAGCAACCACTGCATACGCACAGCCATATGATAACTCTATGACTGAAGATGCAATTAAAGCACGTCTCGCGCCGGTTGGTGCTGTATACCTTGAAGGCGATAAAGCTGCTGTAGCAGCGGCGCCTACAGGCCCTCGTTCTGGTGAGCAAGTGTATCAAGGTGCATGTTTTGCATGTCACGGTACTGGTGCACTAGGCGCGCCTAAATCGCCTGACGATTGGGCTCCACGTATAGCTAAAGGTAAAGACACTTTACTTGAGCATGCACTAAATGGCTTTAATGCGATGCCTCCAAAAGGCACCTGTATGGATTGTTCTGATGATGAGATAAGCGCTGCTATCGACTTCATGACATCTAAGTAAATACAGCTGAAATACACAAAAAAGGTTTACTTCGGTAAGCCTTTTTTAATACCTAAAATAGTGTTTCTAGCCAGTATGATAGTACGAATATCAACTTGACGATAAGCGCTAAAAGTGAAAGTATAAGGCTAATAACTATACAATAAAAATAGCCGGTTAGATCATTGGAAGATAAACTCTCAGTATCGAGTAAATTGGCGTATCAAAATAAACGTCTAAAAACATTACTCAATAAATACAAACAATCACATCACTTACAAAATGCGCTTATACAATTATCAGAGCAAGCAAGTACTGTTGCCGAGCTAACCCTACTTTATCCCGCTATCCACGACATTTTACAAAAATATGTGCCGAGTAAAAGTTTTTATGTGGTGCTATTAAATCAATACAGTCAATCGCTAGAACTTTCTTACTTTTCAGATGAAAAAGATGGTATTGCCGTCGCCCTTAACCAATCAAATAGCTTTGATGAAGGTGCCACTGGTTATGTATTTAAACAGGGTAAAACCACATGTTTTACCAAGCAGCAAATGCAAAATGCCGCAGCAGAAGGCTTATTTAAAGCATTAGGCACTCCAGCAGAGCATTGGGTAGGTGTACCGGTTTACCAAGAACATAATATTATCGGTGTTTTAGCAGCGCAAAGTTACGATACAAAACAAGGCTATAGCTCACAACAAATACAATTACTTGAGTTTATGTCGCTTTATTTAGCAACTGCAATAGAGCGTGTAAAAAAACGAGAGCTCCTTGAGTCAGAAGTTAAAATTCGTACCCGAGCACTCACTCAAAGTAACGACGCGTTAAACCTTGAAATAGAACAACGCAAACGCGCACTTCAACGCCAACAAATTCTATTTAAAATATCTGAAATAGCAACGCAAGCTAAAAACCTTGATGATGCTTACTTTAAGATACATGAAATAATAAAAACAATTACCTACGCAGAAAACTTATATATTGCACTTTACGATAAAGAGTCTGGCTGGATAAGCTTCCCTTATTGTGTAGATGAATTTAAAGAAAACACACAACCAAGACGCTTTGCTAAAGGTTATAGTGAACTGGTAATAAGCACTGAAGAAACGCAACTTATACACCCGTGTAGAGCAAAAGAATTAATAGAAAGCGGTGTAGTACAAAGAGCTAAGCCTGTACAAAAAGAGCAAATGGCCACTAGTTGGTTAGGCGCTCCACTTAAAACAGCTCAAGGTGTTATCGGCCTTATTGTTTGCCAAGCTTACGATAACAAACATATTTTCAGCCGGGATGATTGCGAGTTAATTACCTTTGTATCTCATCAAATTGCAGCGGTTTTACAAACAAAGCTCACCAATCAAGCGATTGCAAAAAGCCATCAAGAACTCGAATTTAGAGTAAACGAAAAAACCAAAGAACTGCGTCAAACAAATCTGCACTTACAAATGCAAATAGATGAGCGTAAAAAAATAGAGCAGCAGCTTTATCACGACGCACATCACGACTCTCTTACTAGCTTACCTAATCGCAGCCTCTTTTTAACTCAGCTTGAAAAAACACTACAACATTATCAGCGCTTTCCTGAACATAATTTTGCTGTTTTATTTATTGATTTAGATAAGTTTAAAGACATTAACGACCAACTTGGTCACCATGCTGGCGATCAGTTTTTAATTAACGTTAGTGAGTTATTTGCCCAGTGTATACGCGAACATGATTTACTAGCACGCTTAGGTGGCGATGAGTTTGTTATTTTATTAACGCACTTAACTGAGCCTCAACAAGCAGAAGATGTCGCTAATCGTATTATCGATTTAATGAAAAAGCCTTTTTTCCTTAAAGGCGAATCACTTCAAAGTGGTGCTAGTATAGGAATAACCTACTCAAAGAAAAGCTATACGCATACGGATGAAATTATTCGTGATGCCGATGCTGCAATGTATCACGCTAAAAACTCCGGAAAAAATCGCTACGAGCTATTTCATCCGCTATTAACGCAATCAATACCTGCACAGGCACTAAAAGCACAACATCACCTTGATATATTACCTATGAGTTTTAGAAGCTCAGAAATAATTACTCTTGATGAGCAACATCAGTCTGAATCTTTATTTGAAGCATTTGGTGAACACCCAATACTTGGCTTTACTAGCTTTGATATTTTGAAAAAGTTTGCATCAGATAAAGAACAGCACCTCGAGATAGAGTTACAGTTATTACAACGCGCTTATGTACAAGCAATTACAGCAAATGTAACTATGGCGCTGGTTCCTTGCTCTGGTTTACTACTCGAGGAGCACGAATTTGTTTTATTTACAGATACGCTAAATAAACAACAAGGACATAGCCAGCTCTGTTTGCTATTTGATGAGCAAGAAATTCGTCACGCAAGCGCAACACAAATAGAAAACCTCAAAAAGCTATCACAACTTGGTTATTCAATTGGTTTAAACAATTTCGCTAAAGATCGATGCGAACTTAATTTACTAACCGATATTAATTTTGACTATCTGCTACTTAGCTCGACCTTTAGTAAACGTGTTTTACAACAAGAAAGTTACGATTTTCAGCTACAAGGGGTGCTAGCAATTACGAAGCTCAAAGCAATGAAAGTCATTGCTAAAGGCCCATCAATACTTAATTTTAGAGCCTTACTAGACAAGCACGGTTTGGCATTTTTTGTGGGAAAACAACACGCTCTAGTGTGTTCTGAGTTACCTGAAATACAAGCAACCCAGTCTTTATAAAATTAGCCTGAGGTATTACTCAGGCTTTTTAAACATTGCACGAAGGTTAGCGACTCTTGCTTGGCCTTTTTCCATTCGCTCTGCTTGCGTATTTGGCGCTTTTTTGTTTTCAATCGCTAAATCGTCCTGCGGTAACTCTTGTACAAATCGGCTTAACTCAGTTTGTGAGGTTTCACCAAATTGACGACGTATTTTTGCATAAGTAAGTGTTAACTCCTGCTGTGCACGAGTAATACCAACATAAGCTAAGCGGCGCTCTTCATCTACGTTATCTTCATCAATACTAACCTGATGCGGAAGTAAGCCCTCCTCCATACCTACCATAAATACGTATGGGTACTCTAAGCCCTTTGATGCATGCAGTGTTGATAAGTGCACCGCATCGGTTTCATCCTCTTCTTCGTTACGCTCAAGCATATCGCGAAGGGTTAGCTTGCTAACAACCTCGGCTAATGTCATTGGTTCGTTGTCGGCATCACCGGTCAACATATCGGTGATCCAGCGATACAATTCAGAAACGTTTTTCATACGCATTTCAGCGGCTTTAGCACTCGGTGATGACTCGTACAAATATGCCTCGTAATTAATATTACGCACTAAGTCTTTAACAGCTTCAAGTGTATCGCCACGTACAGCGTTATCAGATAGCTCAACAACCCAGCGTGCAAACCCAGCAAGCGCATTAAAGCCACGCCCTTTTAGTCTGTAGCCTAAATCGTTATCAAAACAGGTGGCAAACAAGCTCGCGTGCTTTTCATTAGCCAGCGTACCCAGCTTTTCAAGTGTAACCGTGCCTATTTCGCGGCGCGGTGTATTTACAATACGTAAAAATGCATTGTCATCGTCTTGATTAACTAATAAGCGCAAATATGCCATAATATCTTTAATTTCTGAGCGAGCGAAAAAAGACATACCGCCACTAATTTTATAGGGGATACGGTTACTCATTAGTGATTTTTCAAAGCCACGAGCTTGATGATTACCACGATATAAAATAGCGTAGTCTTTATAGCTAGTTCGCTTCATAAACTTATGGGAAATTATCTCGGCAACTACGCGCTCCGATTCGTGCTCTTCGTCGCGGCACCCTATTACTTTAATTGGCTCACCGTAACCAAGCTCACTGAATAACTTTTTCTCAATATCATGCGGGTTATTTGCTATCAAAATATTAGCGGCTTTTAGTATTCGCCCTGCACTTCGGTAGTTTTGCTCAAGCTTTATTAGCCTAAGCCCTGGGTAGTCTTTACCTAACAACACTAAGTTTTGTGGGCGAGCACCACGCCAAGAATAAATTGATTGGTCGTCATCACCTACCACAGTAAAACGGGCACGCTCACCAACAAGTAATTTAACAAGTTGATATTGACTGGTGTTGGTATCTTGATACTCATCCACCAGCAAATATTTAAAGCGTTGCTGCCAGCGCTCACGCGACGTTGCGTTATTAGTAAGTAGCAAGGTAGGGATCATAATTAAATCATCAAAATCCAATGCGTTATAAGCGCGCAGCTGATTTTGATAGCGAGCATAAAGCTGTGCAAACAACGCCTTTTGCGCATCGCGGGCTTCTCGTATTGCTTGCTCTGGCAGTACTAATTCGTTTTTCCAACTACCAATTTCCATTTTAAGTAGTTTGAGTAAGTCTTTGTCTTTTTTTAGTTCATCTTCAGTCAGCTCACTAAGAAGCTGATTGGTATCTTGATCATCAAATAACGAAAAGCCGGGTTTAAACCCTAATGTGCTTAACTCTTTTTTTATTATTTCTAAACCGAGTGTATGAAACGTTGATACCCATAAACCTTTAGCGTCTTGCTTTCCGAGCGTTTGCAGTACTCGTTCACGCATTTCTTTGGCTGCTTTATTGGTAAAAGTAACAGCGGCTATATTTCGCGCTTTGTACTCACATTTTTTCACTAAATAAGCTATTTTATTAGTAATAACACGGGTTTTACCAGAGCCTGCGCCTGCGAGTACTAAGCATGGACCACTAATATATTTTACAGCTTCATCTTGTTTAGGATTGAGTTTCATAACGACCAAAGAAATTTAAAAGACGCGTAATTTTAACGTAACCATTACAGCGAGCATAGCAATTGCCTTAATTAATTAAGGTATAGATGATCATGTGTTAAATACCATAGGTATAAGGTAATATTAGTTATTATTATTTTAGGCCGCATCGAAGGGAAAAATATGATCAACCCAGCAAAACTTGAAGAAATTGCTAAGCAAATTACTAGCAATATGCCACAAGGTGTAAAAAACCTAGCAGACACACTCGAAGGTAAAACAAAGCAAGTTTTACAAAACAAGCTTGCTGAGATGGACTTTGTGAGCCGTGAAGAATTTGATGTGCAAAGCCAAGTACTTATCCGTACTCGCGAAAAACTAACTGACCTTGAAGCTAAAGTTGCATTACTTGAGCAACAACTTAGCGCTAAAACTGACGCTGAATAATTAAAAAGGCAGCTTAGGCTGCCTTTTGCCTTTTACCTTTTACTAAGCTTATTCAAATAGCTCATCTAGCACATAATAAGATAACTTAGCCTGTTGCGCTAAACTCACACTCAGCATTTTTTGTGCAACTTGCTCGCCAGTTATTGGCCTGTAACGCTTTAAAAACGCAAATCGTGTAATAACAGGAAAAATAATACTGCCTATCTTTTCTGCCACTCTAAATTGCTCACGATCACCTAATAATAAAGATGGTTGTAAAATACTTATTTTATCAAAAGGGAGTGCTTTAATATGTTGCTCAAGCTCACCCTTCATTTTCAAATAAGCACTATTACTGTGCGTGTTCGCCCCACTTGATGACACTAAACAGTAATGCGTAACGCCATTACATGCCGCTAACTGCGCTGCTATAAACTGATAATCAAAATCTACTTTACGCTGAGCTTGTGTAGAGCCCGCCCGTTTACGGGTTGTGCCCAAACACGAAAACAATATGTCGCCTTTAAAAAGCTCAACGTATTGAGTTAATTTTTCAAAATCAATAACATGATTAACTAGCTTTGCGTGTGTAATAGGCAAAGCCCGACGACTTAACGTAACCACTTTGGTATAACGATCGCTATTAAGTAGCTTATGCAGCAACTCGTTACCAACCAAACCTGTAGCACCTATTAATATCGCCGTTTTAGTCATAAATTTATTTATTCTCGCCCACTTTTTTAAGTACGTGCTGCACTGCTTTTTTGTAGCTTTGCGTTTCTTCACTCGCGCACGTTACTACAGATTCTAAATCGTGAAGGTGGCCGTTCTCTAAACCATAAACCCAACCATGAACGCTTAGCTCTTGTCCGCGATCCCACGCATCTTGCACAATGTTAGTACGGCATACATTTCGTACCTGCTCAATGACATTTAGCTCAATAAGTCGGCTTAAACGTTCGCTTTCTGGCATTGCATCAAGTTGCTCAAGATGCTTTTCTTTTACATCACCTACATGGCGTAGCCAGTTATCAATAAAGCCAAATTTTGCATTGTTTAAAACAGCTTGTACGCCACCACAACCATAGTGACCAACTACCATGATATGTTTTACTTTTAAGACTTCTACAGCGTACTGCATAACCGACAAACAGTTATGGTCAGTGTGTACAACCACGTTAGCAACGTTACGATGTACAAATAATTCGCCTGGTAATAAATCAACTATTTGATTAGCAGGTACACGAGAGTCTGAACAACCAATCCATAGATACTCTGGATTTTGTTGCATAGATAAAATTTTAAAAAACTCAGGATCAGCTTCACTTGTGCGAGCAGCCCAACGTTTATTGTTATCGAATAAATTTTTTAACTTTCTCATTGCATCTCTTATTAAGTCGAGGACGGAAATTTAATGGATATTAGCGAGAATCAATATATTACGAG
The DNA here is from genome assembly GCF_015864505.1 of Pseudoalteromonas sp. SWYJ118. NCBI lineage: Bacteria > Pseudomonadati > Pseudomonadota > Gammaproteobacteria > Alteromonadales > Pseudoalteromonadaceae > Pseudoalteromonas > Pseudoalteromonas sp. SWYJ118. The sequence goes on from NZ_JADYXC010000007.1 coordinate 161,029, forward strand.
GCGTTAACTGCTTTTCACAAAACGTTTTAACGCTTACTTGATAGCCTTGCTGTTGCAAATATAAAGCACGATCGAGCACAAGCCAAACTTCAATTGCTCTTCTGAACACATGTCGAACCAGTTCAACTCGGTCAGTTATTTCTTTTCGAGCAACACCAACATCTAAATATTTATTATAATCAGTATCTTGGGGTAGGTTTATTGCCTTTTTGTCTGCAGCCCATGCACAAAATGATTTAAACGAATCTGAGAATATAGCTTTGTTAACCGAAGGTACGCTTACATAATATTGCTCGCCAGTAATCGATTTTCTAAGTGCATCAAAACCGAGTCGCCATTCAAGTTCTGTTTTACGTACTTTTTCCAGACGAGAAGGCGCTGTAACGGTTTCTTGCAAGGCGAGCTTTAGATCGCGATGCGTTAGGTTAAGCTCACTTTGGTTTGCAACCTCACTCATTACACGGTACTCATTAGCCGTAAATAAATGATAGCAACAAGGTGAAAAGCTAATTTGCTGTACTTTCGCTAAACTTGCTTGGCGCATAAATGCTTGGTGCAAACCACCACAAGCGTGGAGCGCTACGGCATGCATATCAGTATTAAAAAATTGAGTAATATCATCTTTTAATACATCAGCTTGGCTAAAGTGCATTGCTAAACCTTGTTGCTGTGCACTTTTTTGCCCTTGCTCGCATAAGCTTAGTTGCAGCTCAATACTGTGCACATCACTTGCGCCATTAAATGCAAGCATTCGCCCTAAGTGTCCTTTACCCGCGCACCATTCTAAAACTGGTTGCTTAGTATTAGGTAGTGCAGATACAAAGTCTTGTAGCTGATCAAACTTACGACCTTTAATGCCGTTACTTATCCAAAACGGATAATCAGATCGAGAGTGTGCAGCGCTAGGTAACTCACATAGTTTAGCAAGTTCATCAAGTTGGTTTATGTGTTGGTTAAAAAATTGGTATAGCTGATTTTGATCGTTATCAAGAACGGTTACCTGATCATCAGTTAGTTCGTTAAGTATGCCTTGCAGCTCTGGCCAAGGAATAGTGTCAAAATCAAATGCAGTGCACTGCCAATACTGACGATGGCGCATTAAAAGTGAATCAAGTGCAAAAAATTGCTCGGCTAAAGTCATAACTGCTTAAAGTATAAAAAAGACAATTAATTATATCAGCTCAGTGAGATCTCACTAAACAGTTAATTTTTACTAAAAATCAGCCTCAAATACAAAGGGATTGAAATAATACTCACCAAAATAGCCGCTATAAGCATCCACGATAATTGCATTTTTTCAGGCTCTTGGTATTTATAAATAAAATGAGATTTCACTTCGTCAAATTCGTTTTGCTGTATGCCATATAAGTCAGCAATTAAGCGCCACTTTGCTATCGACATATGCCCTAAACTGGTGGTAGGTAGTACTATATAATTTTTTAAGACTTCAGCTTCAAAGGCGAGCTGATGAAAGCTTTTACTCGGTGCGTATATTTTCTGGGTGACTGCAATGGCTTCATCCATATTCATCATTGCATAGCGCCAACCTTTTAGGCTCGCTTGGTAGAATTTTTCGACCGTTTGCGGATTTTTTTTAAGCATACTTTCGCTGGTAAATAAAATATCTCCATATACATCCATACCATAACGCTGCGGGCAAACAAGCCGATGAGCGATCCCTTGTTGAGTCATATAATAAGGCTCTGTAGTAACATAAACTTGCATAGCATCTAGCTTGTTTTCAATCCAAGCTTGGCCTGGATTTATGCCGTCGTAAACTTTAAGATTATCCACTTCTACACCACTGCGTTTAAGCATAATGAGTAACTCGGTGCCGTCATTTTTGCTCACAGCAGTGATACGTTTATTTACAAAATCTCGTGGGTGAAAAATATCAGACGTGTCTTTTACCATCCAGCAATAAGGAGAAAACTGCAGTAAAGCTGCCATTGCAACAAAGGGCTGACCATCAATACGTTGCTGTAAAATACCAGAATGTCCTACACCAAATTGCGCTTCGCCACGAGCGACAGGACCAAAGGTGTCAGGTTTCATTGGATTAGCTTGTTTAATGGTTACATCGAGGCCTACTTCATTATAAAAGCCTTTTTGCTTTGCCATATAGTAACCGGCAAACTGAAACTGATGTGTCCATTTTAGCTGTAATGTGACTGATTCTTGCGCCGCGATATGGCTGCAAAAAAAGCACAATCCAATGATTAATCCTTTAAATAGCAACTAGGTGACCTCAAAAAGTATGACGATTACCTGTAACTATATGTAAAACGTGTGATAAAGCAAGCACCCTAGTTAGGTGCCTGCCTTTAAAGAAAGGTTATACTGAGGCTCGTTTTTCGAATTTTTCTGCTTGCGATTTTGATGTTAAAAATTGGGTAAAACACGGATTTTGTGTTTCATCCTGTACACTGTAACCTAAGCGATTTAAATGCTCGTTAAACATTTCATACTGACTCGGCTCAATAGCAAAACCTGCCAGTACATTTCCCATTGACCCACCGTGATTACGATAATGAAATAAGGTAATGTTCCAATTACTGCCTAAAGTATCTAAAAATCGAGCAAGCGCCCCCGGATACTCAGGAAATTCAAAACGCAATAAACGTTCATGTAATTGCTCTGGTGCTTTTCCGCCAACCATATAACGCACGTGTAATTTAGCGAGTTCGTTATCCGACAGATCGCAAAATTGATAATCATTCTTTGTTAAGTCTTGCTTTAGCTCATTGAGTTCTTGCTCGCCTTGGCGCAAGGCAATACCTACAAATATTTGTGCTTCACCAGGTCCTGCATAACGGTAGTTAAATTCAGTAATAGCTCGGCCACCTAAAGAAGCACAAAACTGTTTAAAGCTGCCTTTTTCTTCTTTAATAGTAACCGCTAATAGCGCTTCGTTTTTTTCACCCAGTGCAGTGCGCTCTGCCACATAACGCAAGCGATCAAAGTTTAAATTAGCACCCGATAAAACAGCCGCTAAGTGCAACCCTTTTAACCCCGACTGCTGACTCCACTTTTTAAGCCCTGCCGTTGCAAGTGCACCAGATGGCTCTGCAATTGCGCGCGTAGATACAAAAATATCCTGCATGGCTGCACATATTTCGTCACTGGTAACGGTTACAACTTCATCGCAAAACTTTTGCGCTAAACGAAAGGTTTCGGTGCCAATAATTTTAACCGCTACACCATCGGCAAAACTGCCAACGCGATCAAGCTCTACCGGTTTACCCGCTGCAAGTGCTGCTTGTAAACACGCACTTTCGTCAGCTTCTACGCCAATGACTTTTATATCAGGGCGCAGAGATTTAATATAAACCGCCATACCCGCCAGTAAGCCGCCGCCGCCAACAGGAATAAACACAGCATCAAGCTCGTTTAATTGCTGCATTAGCTCGCGTGCTACAGTGCCTTGACCAACAATTACGTCAGGGTCATCAAACGGTGGAACAAATATGCCTTTTCGTTGCTCTGTAAGCTCAAGTGCATGTGCTTTTGCTGCATCAAAGTGATGTCCATGTAATACAACTTCACCGCCAAGTGCACGCACTGCGCTGACTTTTATTTCAGGCGTTGTTACTGGCATTACAATAGTCGCTTGGTGCCCTAAGTGAGATGCACTCAATGCAACCCCTTGGGCATGATTACCCGCAGAAGCCGTAATAACCACTGAGCCTTTAGGTAATTTATTTAATTTGTTATACGCACCGCGTAATTTAAACGAATACACGGGCTGTTGGTCTTCACGCTTTAACCAAACATGGTTACCTAGTTTTTTACTGAGTTCAGCCATTTCGCTGACCTCAGTAACTTTAGCCAAAGGCTCCATGTTTGCTTGAATGATAGCGCGAAAATAATCGAGCTCTTGAGAGACCATAATTAACTAAGCGCCTCCAATTTAGCTAAATCGCGCACTGCGCCTTTATCAGCACTAGTTGCAAGTAATGCATAAGCTTTTAAAGCAGACGACACATAACGCTCACGATCAACTGGTTTATACGCCATTTTTCCGCGTGCTAATTGCTTTTGCTTACGTGCTTCAAGTTCTTCATCGCTTAGCGCTAGAGTGATTTCACGTGTTGCGATATCAATAATAATTTTGTCGCCATTTTCAACATAAGCAATTGCGCCACCACTTGCTGCCTCTGGTGACACGTGGCCAATTGATAAACCCGAAGTACCACCCGAAAAGCGACCATCAGTAATAAGCGCACATTGTTCAGCTAGGCCTTTTGATTTTAAATAACTTGTTGGATAAAGCATTTCTTGCATACCCGGACCGCCTTTTGGCCCTTCATAACGAATAACAACAACATCGCCGGCTTTTACTTCGTTATTTAAAATCCCTTCTACTGAATCATCTTGTGATTCGTACACGACTGCGGTGCCTTCAAAATGTAGCATTTCGTCAACGACGCCAGCACTTTTAACAACACAACCATCAACCGCTAGATTGCCAGAAAGTACAGCTAAGCCACCGTCTTGGCGAAAAGCGTGTTCAACGCTTCGAATACAACCATTGACGCGGTCATTATCGCCTTCATCCCAACGACACTCTTGGCTCATTGCTTTAGTAGTACGAATACCCGCAGGACCCGCACGATAAAACTTGCGCGCAGCTTCGTTAGTCGGGTCTGTTGCATCCCATTTTTTAACAAGCTCAGCCATTGTTGATCCAGCGACATGATTTACTGACATATCAACTAAGCCGGCTTTACCAAGCTCGCGTACAACAGCCATCATGCCACCAGCACGGTGTACATCTTCAATATGGTACTCTGGTGTTGCCGGTGCCACTTTACATAAAAACGGTGTTTTACGAGAAAGCGCATCAATGTGTGACATATCAAAATCAACGCCCGCTTCTTGTGCAGCAGCAAGCAAATGTAATACGGTATTTGATGAGCCGCCCATTGCAATATCAACAACCATTGCATTCATAAAGGCTGTTTTGTTAGCAATAGCACGTGGCAATACATCTTGATTATCTTTTTGATAATACTCACGACATAAATCAACAATACGAGCCCCCGCTTCAACATAAAGCTGTTTACGGTCTTTATGAGTCGCAAGCGTCGTACCGTTACCCGGCAGTGCTAAACCTATTGCCTCTAACAAACAGTTCATTGAGTTTGCAGTAAACATGCCTGAACACGAGCCACATGTAGGACACGCAGAACGCTCTACCTGCTCTGAATCTGCATCACTTACCGATTCATCTGCGCCTTTAACCATGGCATCAACTAAATCAAGTTTAATGTCGATGTTAGCAAGTTTAGTTTTACCCGCCTCCATTGGACCGCCCGATACAAATATCACCGGTATATTTAAACGTAGCGCTGCCAGCATCATCCCTGGGGTGATTTTGTCGCAGTTTGAAATACAGATCATCGCATCGGCGCAGTGTCCATTTACCATGTATTCAACCGAGTCAGCAATTAAATCGCGTGAAGGCAATGAATAAAGCATACCGCCGTGTCCCATCGCAATGCCATCATCAATAGCAATGGTATTAAATTCTTTTGGAACGCCACCGGCTTGGGTTATTGTCTCACCCATAAGCTCACTAAGCTGATTAAGGTGTACATGCCCTGGTACAAATTGTGTAAACGAGTTAACTACGGCAATAATCGGTTTACCAAAATCAGAGTCTGTCATACCTGTTGCGCGCCATAATGCTCTTGCGCCTGCACGTTTACGTCCTTCAGTTGTTGTTGCACTTCTTAATTTAGCCATAGTTACCTCAGTTTTTGCCGCAATATAAGCGGGCATTCCTCATTCTAAAATTGGTGAATAACCGAGTGACTCAGTTACTCGTAAATTATTTTGTAATTCGTAATTATACAGCCTGTTGGTGCTGTAAATTTTGTAAAGTGACTTCTTTTACATCCACCAGCTTGTTTAGCTGGCTGGTTAATAGATGAATAGGTTTATCACTATCTACCGTCATGGCTACGTTGTATAAGCCATCATCTATATTGAGCTGAAAATGCGTTAGGTTAAAACCACGATGACGCACCACTCGTAAAAAGCGTTCTACCGCTATACTTTGGCTTTTTAATGCAATAGTTAGGCTGTGTTTCATTTTGCTTTCTCCGTCATCATTTCGTCGTTAGCAGCCCCAGGTGGTACAAGTGGCCAAACATTTTCTTTATCATCAATACAAGCATGTACTATGTACGGGCCTTTGCTGTTAACTAATGCTGTAATAGCATCATCAACTTGGTTAGCATGGGTAATTGTTTGCCCTGGAATACCAAATACAGCAGCTAGTTGCACAAAGTCTGGGTTATCCGAAAGGTTAGTTTCAGAGTAACGTCCTTCAAAAAATAGCTCTTGCCATTGGCGAACCATACCCAAGCGCTGGTTATCTAAAATTAATATTTTTACAGGTAAATTATTACGGCGAATCGTGGCCAATTCTTGAATATTCATCATGATTGAGCCATCGCCCGATACAGTGATAACAAAGTCATCAGGGCGTGCTACTTGTGCGCCAATAGCAGCCGGTAAACCAAAGCCCATTGTGCCTGCGCCACCACTGCTTAAATGATTGCTCGGGTGAGTAAACTTCATGTGTTGTGCTACCCACATTTGATGCTGACCTACATCGCAACACACAACGCCAGTTTTTGGCATGCGTTGGCTCAGTTGGTTTAATAAGTACGGTGCGTAAACCTTCTCACCTGGGTAATCGTAACGCCACGCGTGCTTGATATTCATTTCTTTATTTGTGTCACACCACGCTTTAGGTGTTACAAAGCACTCAAGTGCAGGTAACGACGTTTTTAAATCAGCAATTAATGAAGCTTTAGCAGGTTTTCGCTTACCTACTTCAGCGGCATCAATATCTAAATGAATTACTTTAGCTTTAGCTGCAAATTTAGCTAAGTTACCCGTTACGCGGTCATCAAAGCGCGCACCTATACACACAAGTACATCACATTCTTGCACGGCAATATTAGCGGCTTGACCACCATGCATACCTAGCATACCTAAGTAATGCTCGTAGTCAGGTAACACACTGCCTAATGCTTTTAGTGTTGATACAGCCGGCATCTGAGTTTTATTTAAAAACTGCATTAACTCGTCTTGCGCATCAGCGGCTTGTACACCACCGCCTACGTACGCTACAGGCTGTTTAGCCTCACTCAACAATTGATTAGCAATAGCAACTTGCTTTAAATCTAACTCAGGTAAGTATTCATCAGCTGCAAGCCAAGGCTTAAATGGTACTTGCGCCATTTGAATATCTTTTGGGATATCGACAAGTACTGGACCTGGTCGGCCGCTTTGCGCTAAATGAATTGCTTCTTGTAATATCTCTGCTAAGTCTTCCGCTCGTTCTACCATGTAGCTGTGCTTAGTACACGAAAGCGACATACCTAGTACATCTATTTCTTGAAACGCATCTGAACCAATAGCTGCAGTAGGCACTTGGCCTGTGATCGCCAATAATGGCACTGAGTCCATCATCGCATCAGCAAGGGCAGTTATTAAGTTAGTTGCACCTGGGCCCGATGTTGCAAAACACACACCTAATTTACGCGTGCTGCGAGCATAACCAACAGCTGCAAACCCTGCACCTTGCTCATGACGAGTAAGGTAGTGTTTGACTGGCGCGCCATACAGCGCATCGTAAATTGGCATAATAGCTCCGCCTGGGTAGCCAAATACTTCATTTACGCCGTGTTTGGCCAATAAGTCGATTGTTAGTTCTGCGCCTGTCATTAATAAACCCTCATTCCTCAGTGACAACCCAATTACATTTTTACGCTAAAAACTTTGCCCTTAAAACTAAAAAGCCCTCCGAACGGTTAAGTGCGGAGGGCTTTTTTAATGCTTAAGTTTTTAAAGCACTACGAAGCCCTCGCGGGAATAATCACCACGATAATAATCAGGACTAGGTTAAGTGCGTTTGTAAGCATGTAATTAATACCAAATTTTGTTCAATTATCGCGAAGGTTATTCCTTCGCTCTCTTTTTATATTAGTACCGCGCTAGGCCCTTTAAGTCAACACCAAAGTTAATCTAACAAAAAGACTAAAAGGCAATTTATCGGGTTTTAAAATTCATTATACAAGCTAGTAGTGGTTTTTTTATGCTCTAATTTTATTCTCAGAAATTCACTATTCTTATATCCCTTATTTAAGGTTTGATTAATTTTTAAGAATATTTTTATAAATAAAATTATTTATCACCTTCAGGTAATGCGTAGGTTCTCTTAAGCGACTCTTAAGTGTTGTTGCATAGCATGGCGTTGTTATTTTAAACGAGCCTAAATATGAACGTAATTAGTCAAACACCAGCACAAAAAAAGCCAAATCGTAGTAAACGGTTTTACATTCACTGTAGTGCAAATTCCTTTGTAGTGATGATTGCCTGTTATTACTGTTTAGTTATAAACATTCCTTTTATTCAAGGTTCGTTTAGCGCCATAACCTCTCTTGCATCTTTTTCATGGCTATTTTTACTTTCAGTCCCGCTACTTTTGTTATGCCTTTTAATTATTTTCTTTTCGATAGTGTCGGTTAGATGGTTATTAAAACCAGTTAACTATCTTTTACTGATAATTTCGAGCGCCGTGCTTTACGGCTCATTAAATTACGGTGTCGTGTTTGACTATTCAATGATTCAAAACACGTTCGAAACCGATTCAAGCGAAGCGCTGAGCTATTTAAATCCGCAACTCATAGCCTTTTTACTGTTGTTTTGTGCGCTACCTGTTTTTATATTAAGCAAAGTAAAAATACACTTTACTCGCCCTCATCAAGAAGCGATTAGCCGCATAAAACTTATTATTGCCTGCTTAACGCTAATTGCTTTAGTGGTCACTAACTTTTACGCCGATTACGCAGCCACTGGTCGTAACAACCGCATTTTGAAAAAAGAAATTATTCCGTTTCAGTATCTCTCCAGCGGTTATAAATATATGCGCGATCAACTGCTGTACACCAATATAAAGTTTAAAAATATAGATACAACACCCACTTTAATTGCGCCTAACACCACCAGCGTAACCGTTATAGTTGTTGGCGAAACCGCACGAGCAGAAAACTTTGCTTATCAAGGTTATAAGCGCAACACAAATTCTTACACACAAAAGTACAATGTGACGTATTTTAATAATGTGGCGTCTTGTGGCACCGCTACTGCTGTGTCTGTGCCGTGTATGTTTTCACTGCAAACACAAGATAACTTTGATCGATTAGCAGCCGACAACCAACAAAACCTGATTGACTTAGCACAACAAGCTGGCAGCGATGTATTGTGGGTTGATAATAACAGCGGCTGTAAAAACGTATGCCCTCGTGTTGTTAACATTGATATCCCAACCACCCCATCAGCGCTTTGCGATGGGAAATATTGTTTTGATGAAGCACTCCTTGCTCCACTTAAACGCAAACTCGCTAATTTAAGCCAAGCTAACACCGTTCTTGTCCTACATATGATGGGCTCACACGGGCCAACTTACTTTAAACGCTACCCAGATAAGTTTAAGCAATTTACGCCTACGTGCGATAGAAGCGACATTCAAAACTGCTCACTCGATGAATTAGTTAATACCTACGACAACACAATTGCGTACAGCGACTTTGTTAACGCCCAAGTAATTGAGCAATTAAAAGCACTGCCAAACAACATAGATAAGCAGTTTTTATATGTCTCTGACCATGGTGAATCACTTGGCGAAGCCGGTGCTTATTTGCATGGTTTTCCGTATAGCTTTGCCCCAAGTACACAAACACATGTCCCCCTTTATATGTGGGCTGATGAGCATAACCAGCGCATTACTAATACCTGTTTAGCTAATTTAGACACCCGCGCTGCGCGCTCACACAACAATATTTTTCACACCCTTTTAAATTTAATTGGCATTAAGAGCAAAACATATCAGGCATCGCTTGATTTACTTGCTAGCTGCCAAACAACACCAAGCGAAATACAATTATGAGCAATAAAACCGTTATAAAACGCCAAGGCTTAATGCGCCTTATTTTTACCTTAAGCCATTCTTTTAACGGCTTAAAATGGATGAGTCGATTTGAAGCGGCGTTTCAACAAGAGCTAGTACTGTTTTCATTACTAGGTGTGTTTGTGTGGCTACAAAAAATTGTACTAAGCGACAAGTTATTACTGATAGCCAGCCTGCTTTTTGTTTTGTTTGCTGAACTTGTAAATACAGCCGTTGAGGTTGTGGTGGATAGAATTGGCAGTGAATATCATGAGCTTTCGGGTCTCGCTAAAGATATTGCCTCAGCCAGTGTATTTATAGCCATGCTAATTACTGCTCTTATTTGGTGGGCTGTATTATGGGCTTAACACTTAAAAGTAATAATTTTACAGTCAAGCAAGCACTTGGTCCTGTGTGGATTCTTGTTGTATTTACTTTTTTGGCACTGAGTTTTTTAACACTTGCTCGTTTTGGTTTGAGTGTTTGGCAAGGTGAGCGTGTATTTGGATCGCATGCGTGGTTATCTATATTTATAGGTGGTTTAAGAGTAGATATAGCCACTTTAAGCTACATTATTATGCCCGCATTATTACTTACATTAGTTATGCAAAGCATAGGGTGGCAAAATAAAGTTCGCGGCCTAATTAAAATTTACTTAGTGGGGATGTCTGCTTTACTCGTTTTTTTTGAAGTGATTACGCCTACATTTATAAACGAATACGATTTACGCCCAAACCGCTTATTTATAGAATATTTAATTTACCCTAAAGAAGTCTCAAAAATGATTTTTTCAGGCTATAAGTTAGAAGTATTTATTGCTGTTATAGCACTTATTTTAAGCTGTAAATTTGCAGGTAAAGTATTTGGCAATCAATGGCAAAGTACGTCATCACTAACAGGCTTAAACCAATCAATTTTAGCGCTCGTTTTAGTATGCTTAACTATTTTGGGCGCGCGTAACTCATTAGGGCACAGACCACTTAACCCCGCCATGGTCTCGTTCTCTACTGATCACTTACTTAACGACTTAACCCTTAACTCACTTTATAGCGTCGCATTTGCAGTTAAGCAACTCTCTAACGAGCAATCAAGCCAAGACTATTATGGCAAAATGCCTACCGATGAATTGCTTAGCATTGTGCGTAGTAACATGCAAAACACGCAAGCCGCATTTAATGATGTAACCGCCCCTACAAAAACGTTTCATGAAGCAAGTAATATAGGTAAACCCAAAAATTTAGTCATTATTTTACAAGAAAGTTTAGGTGCTCGTTATGTAGGCACGCTTGGCGGTTTACCGCTTACACCTAATATAGACGCCCTTTATAAACAAGGCTGGGGGTTTGATAATTTATACGCCACGGGTACACGTTCAGTGCGTGGGATTGAGGCGGTAATTACAGGGTTTACACCCACACCTTCGCGTGCGGTTGTTAAGCTTGATAAATCACAACGTGACTTTTTTACCATTGCTGATTTTTTAGCGAAGCAAAATTACAACACGCAGTTTATTTATGGTGGCGAAAGCCATTTTGATAACATGCGCAGCTTCTTTTTAGGCAACGGTTTTAAAAGTATCGTAGATACAAATAACTTTAATAAAATAGATTTTAATGGCTCGTGGGGCGCATCAGACGAAGACTTGTACGACCAGGCCGACATAGAACTTACTAAGCTTAAAAATCAAAACAAACCCTTTTTTAGCCTTATATTCTCAAGCTCTAATCATAGCCCGTATGACTTTCCTGACGATAAAATAACGCTGTACGATAAACAAAAACAAACCCGTAATAATGCAGCAAAGTATGCCGATTACGCACTAGGCACGTTTATCGAAAAAGCTAAAAAATCGAGCTACTGGGACGACACTGTATTTATAGTTATTGCCGATCACGACTCGCGTGTATCTGGGGCGAGTTTAGTACCGGTTGATCACTTTAAAATTCCGGCCGTTATTTTTGGTAAAAATATTACCCATAAACGAGATAGCCAACTAGCCAGCCAGCTCGATATTCCTGTGACTCTACTGTCTTTAATTGGCGCAAGTGGTAAGCACCCTATGATAGGTCATGATTTATCAAAGCCAATTAGCGACAACAAACAACGCGCAATGATGCAATACGACAAAAACTTTGCCTACATGCACGATAATAAAGTGGTGGTGTTACAACCACAAAAATCAGCAACCACCTATACGTATAGCAATAACCAGCTTGTGCCATGTGAAAACGATGAGCAACTAGTTAAAAAAGCCCTAGCCCACGCGAACTTGGGTAATTTAGCCTACACAAATGGTTGGTATCATTAACCAAGTGACTTGATAATAAAGCCTTGTTAAAGTAACAAGGCTATTTTTATAAACCGAGTAAACATGAAAATCCTCGTTATTGAAGACTCTGAAGCACTAAGACGCAGCTTGCAAGTTGGCCTTAGCAACCTTGGTTTTACCGTAGATGAAACTGGTGATGGCTCAGAAGGGTTGAGTATGGCACTGAGTGGAAACTACGACCTCCTCGTACTTGATTTAATGCTACCGAGCGTTGATGGCATGAGTATTTTACAAGCACTGCGCAGCAGTAATAGCCAAAGCCGTGTGCTAATTTTATCGGCACGAAGTGAGCCTCAAGATAAAATTAACGGCCTTATGAAAGGCGCTGACGATTATTTAACTAAGCCATTTTCGTTTGAAGAACTCCATGCTCGCGTCCTTGCATTACTTCGTCGTGGTTCACTGCAAAACCAACAAAATACCCTTACCGTAGGTGATTGCGTATTAGATCTGTCACTTAAAACTCTTCACTACAAGCAACATGCCATTGAGCTCACGCGTAATGAATACAAAATAATAGAATGCTTATTTAACGCCCCAGAGCGAGTATTGGGACTTGAGCTTATAAGTGAAGCGGTGGTAGGGCAGTTTGATATGCTCTCTAAAAATGCGCTTGAAGCACACATCTCAACCATACGTAAAAAAGTAAGACAGTTTGATGGCGAGCTCCCGATAAAAAATAAACGTGGATTTGGTTATGTCGCAACAACAAAATAAAAATCACTCAATAAAACGTAAACTCGTTAATAATATTAGCGCTGTGATCTCTGTTATTTTATTCACCATATTTTTAACCGTTGATCTAAGTGTTGATACTTGGGTGGAAGATCAGTTCAATCAGTCTCTAACTAACAAAGCTAACTACTTAAAAACCTTAGTTGAGGATGACAACAACGTAGTTGAATTTGATTTTGCTGGTGAGTTTATGTCGGAGTATGAAGCAGCCGATGCCACGGAGTTTTACCAATTATGGCATGGCCGTGATGTGTTTGAGCGCTCGGACTCATTAGAGCTTTATGAAAATGCTAACCTACCTTTTTTAGAAATGCCGATAAACGAATCTAAAATTATAGATTACGAGCTTCCTAACGGGCGTGATGGCCGCGCACTTATAAGTCACTTTGTAGCCCAAAAAGACGATAGAAACCCCACTCACTCTGCTGTTTTTAATACCATGACTCTTGCGATTGCAGCGCCGACAGCCGAACTTAATAAAGTACTGATTATTATTGATGTGGTCTTTATTTTAACCTGTGTACTTGGTGTGTTTGGTGTGCGCTATTTAGTGACACGTATTGTAAATAAAGGTCTGCACCCGCTACACAACTTAAACGACCAAATTAAGTTACTCGATATTACCGGTGTTGCGCAAACAATAGAAAGCGACTTTAAAGTAGAAGAAATAGAACCTATACGTAACGAGCTAAATAAGTTTATTACCGTTAATCAGCAACTCTATAGTAATGAAAAACGCCTAACAAGCGACATTGCACACGAGCTTAAAACCCCAATAGCTGAACTAATAAGCCTCTCAGAAGTGGCTATTCGCTACCCTGACGATAGACGCATTAGCGACACTTATACCAGTGATGTGCTTAATATTTCACAGCGTATGAAAACGATTGTTAGCAACCTATTACTGTTGCAGCGCTCAAGTAGCAGTGCAATGCAATTAAATGCACAAAATATCATTCTAAATAACCTAGTAAATCAAATTGTTGATGAGCTGACCTTTAAGCACCCAACTATTAAAGCGCGTTTAAATAATGAGATAACTGACGAGTTTACACTTAATGCTGACGAATTTAGTTTAAATACCATTTTATGTAACTTAATCGATAACGCACTATTTTATGGACTCCCTGAGGCACCAATTAAATTAACTGCCGTAAATAACAGCACAAACATGACCATCTCTGTTAGTAACAAAGTAAATAAACCACTAAGTAGTGAACAGCTCACTGCTATTTTTGACCCGCTCTATCAGCTAGATTCATCTAGAACTAATAACCAGCGCCATGGTTTAGGATTATCAATTGTACAGAGCTTATGTAACTTAAATGGCTTTACTATCACGGCCAGTAATACCGAAAGCAATACGTTAACGTTTATATTAACGTTACCTCTGAAGTAAATTTAGGTTAGTATTTACACTACTAACCTTCGAGATTTTAAGGACAAACCATGAATGCTCTTACCCGTATTAGCCACTTTTTTATTGTGGCATTGCTTATAACATTTAGCCTTAACAGCTATGCAGCTCCCGCCTTATATAAAATAGAAAAAAATGGCGTCAGCTCTTACTTATTTGGCACTGTACACGTTGGTGATGCCAGCATGAAAGGCTTACCTAAAAATGTAACCGATGCAATTAGCGCAAGCAAAGAAGTCATTGTTGAAGTTGATATAAGCAAACTTACACCACTTGAAATGCAACAGCGCTCAATGCCATTTATGATGCTAAGTGACGGTAAAACATTACAAACTGAGCTTTCAAAGCAAAATTATACCAAGCTAAAAAATTACTTTGCTAAAAAGTCGATTGATATTGCTATGTTTAATGGCTTAAAGCCTTGGGCTGTTATGGTGACTATGATGCAAATTGAATTTCAAAATGCAGGATATTCAGATAAAACCGGCATAGACAAGCAAGTGCTTAGTTATGCTAAAGAGCATAATATTAAAATTGGCGAGCTTGAAACCCTAGAGCAACAACTGCAAATGTTTGATGGCATGGCGCTATTAAGCAATGAAATGATTGAAGAAACCTTTGAGCAACTCAGCGATATTAATACTTACTTTATCAAATTAGTTAATGCCTGGAAAAACGGGGATATGGATACACTAACCGATTACTACAACATGAATTTTGATGACAGTAATTATGGTGAAATTAGCGAGCAAGTAATGCTAACTAACCGCAATAATAATTGGGTTAAACAACTCACACCGCGTTTAGCAAACGAGCAACTATTTATTGCCGTAGGCGCTCTGCATTTACCTGAAAAACACGGGTTACTTAAACAGCTACGAGATAAAGGCTTTAGCGTTACTCGTCTTTAAAATAAAAATGGGTTGAGTGAATTTTCGCTCAACCTTTCTCTGAGCTTTTAATTAAAGTCTTCCATTTTTAAGTAATTCTCTATTCCTTTAATTTTGTCTGCCGCATGATGATTTACATAAATCACAGTACTTGTATTAGCAGCACAAATTTTCTCTATTAGTAGCAGTACACGTTGCCTGTTTGCTTCATCTAATCCTAAGCAAGGTTCATCTAAAATAAGTAACGTTGGATGCTTTACCATAGCTCGTACAATTAAAAGCATACGTTGATCGCCGTACGAAAGCTGGGTGAATGAGGTGTTTTGCTTGTCACTTAAACCAATAAATGCCAGCCACTGTTGAGCAATATTAACTTGTGCGTCGCTCGGCTTTTGATATAAACCTATGCTGTCATAAAAACCAGATATAACAGTATTTAAAGCCGATATACTTACGCGATAATCCATATGTAGCGCGTTAGATATAAAACCAATATGCTGTTTTATATCCCAAATACTCTCCCCGGTTCCGCGTTTAAAACCGAACACTTCAATGTCATTGTTATAACACTGTGGGTTATCACCTGTTATTAAATTTAATAGGCATGTTTTACCTGAACCGTTCGCTCCAGTAAGCTGCCAATGCTGATGCTTTTTTATAGTCCAATTGAGATTTTTGAATATGCTTACGTCACTATAACTAACTTTAGCATTACTCAATTTAACTAAGGTATTACCAGTGAATGTCTTTTGCTCTTGTTCGGTATCAGGAGATGGCACATCCAATGAAGTATGACCTAAATGAAGTAGTTTTAGTAAGTCACTTAATTGCTCACTACTTGGCTTTGCTAAAGTATGTAACAAGCAGCCTTGGTTTACATAACCATAGTGAGTAATGAATGAAGGCATTTCGTCTAAGCGGTTTAGCACAAAAACAAAAGTAATCGTGTGGCTAAGCTCTATGAGTATTTTATTAAGTTGCTGGCAAGATTGTACGTCGAGTCCATCAAATGGCTCGTCAAGTACGACTAACTCACTATGGGAGCTGAGTGCTTTTATAAGTAGGAGTTTACGAGTTTCACCCGTTGAAAGGTCTCTAAAATGCCTATTTAGTAATGAGCTAAATTTAAATAATTCTATTAGCTGCGCTAATAACTCATCATTATTACTATGCCCTGTAAAAATAAGGTCTTTAACGAGGGAGTGCTTTTCATGCTCTAATTCTTGAGCTAGTAACTGTTTATGCGAATCTGAAGACACGAGCATAAGCTTATTAATACTACTTATACGCTTACCACTTTCGCACTTAGCTTCACCAACTAACGCAGCTGTCAGTGCAGATTTACCGGCTCCATTAGCACCTAGAAGCAGCCAATGTTCTCCTAGATTCACTTGCCAATCTAGGTTGCATATGTCGTAACGACTTTTGCCTTGCCCTTGTAAGTAACCATTAAATTGCTCAAGCGTAATTGACTGCACTAACTTTTCCTAATAAACCTTAAAACAGCAAGTTAACGCATATTAAAAGAGCTTAGCAAGCTTGTTATCTGCAAAATTAATTTATTTCACTAGGGCGTGTTGATCTTTGTGGATTGAAATTTGTTCAATCTAGGGGCGATTAAATCGCGGCGCGAGGTTTGTAACCTAGTGGGCTAAGTAAAAACCGAGTAAAGCTTCCGCGTCCTGCTCACGCCCCTTACCTACATCCATGTAGGCAACAAAGAGTTAATCGTCCCTAGAAAGAACCCAATGGGCAGCGCATGTTTGGTATTTATGCTGCGTTATCGCCTATTTATGGGGAATAACCACACTACATAGGCTCTGCCTTGCCTAAAAACCAAACAGTCTGCTGCAAATTCAACTACCAAAGATCAACACGCCCTAGCAACGCTAATACTATTTAATGCGTCTTTAATTGCTTGCTGGCTTATTGGCTTATGAATATGGAGGTTAGCTCCATATTCATAAACTCGCTCTATATCATTTTGTGAAGTATTTGCTGTTATAACAATAATTGGCATTACTTTATTAAGATCAGAGCGTATTTTTTTAATCGCCTCAAACCCATCCATTACTGGCATATTTAAGTCCATAAAAACAATATCGTATTGATTTTCACTCACCATATCGCACGCGACTTTGCCGTTTTCAGCGCAATCATAGCTTAAACCTAATAAGCTAAGTATGCGGGTCAGTAATATAGTATTTAATGGATTATCTTCAACGACTAAACACTTTAGTTTGTCATTTATTTTACGAGGGTTTGGGAGAGCTTTACTGGCAATTATTGGTAAGTGCAAAGATACCAGCGCCCCATGGGCTTCATTATTTTTGAAGGTAATTTCACCGTGCAACGCCTTTACAACATACTGAACCCGAGTGAGACCTGTTCTTAATCCTTGAAAATGGTTTGTTTGTTTAAATGAGTCAAATTCAAGATCAGTAATCTCTTTCGAAAAACCACAACCAGTATCACTTACAGTGACACAAAGTTCATTATTAAAAAGCTTTGCAGAGACAGTAATTTCACCCTCTGTCGTAAACTTAATAGCGTTACTGATTAATTCTGTAAGCGTATGCTGCAAACGTTGATGATCCAATTTACATACACAATTTAATGATTCATCTAAACAACTAACTAGTTTTAGGCCTTTTTGCTGACAAGCATGCTCGTAAGCCATTAGTACTTTATTACACGACTCTAGAAGGTTTTCATTTTTAAATTGCGGTACCCACTTACCTGTACTTAAAGCTTGCAAGTCCTGCAGTTCATCTAATATGGCTATTAACCTAAGTGCACAGTAATTAGCTTGGGTTTTAACGCTTTGCTGCGTATCAGAAACCTTTAACTCCTCAATAGACGTAATAAGACCCTGTAAAGGAGTTCTAAATTCGTGACTTGCTCTGGCAATAAAATGCTCTTTATTTTGACTCACTTGTTGAGCGAACTCTTTTTGCTTTTGGTATTTAGACAATGCGTTACCTATTTCTTTTTCCATTGGCATAAATACAAACCTTAACTCTACAAGTAGTAAAAACATCGCCATAAGCCAAAATAATAATTCAAGGTTAGATACCCAGTTCAATTTTTGGACAGCTTGCTCTTCAAATAAATTCACTGCATGATCTAGTTGCTTTAATAGCTCTTCAACCTCAGTTACAGAGAATATACGCTTATCTACTTGGCCTTGTTGATAAAGCAAATTTTCCGCTTGCTGGATATATGTTGCAACTTGGGAATCTAGTTTATGAGGAGCTAACGTATATAGCTTAATAAGCTTAGGTGTAAGGTACTGATACTCTCCATTAGCATTTTTTGAAAGTAAGTAATTATGAGTTTTTTTGAATGATACGACTGATGTCTTTAACGCTTTAGTATGCTCAGAAATATTTGTTGCCGATAATAATAACTCATTACTATGCCAAGCTATTTTTTGAGAAAGCATTCTCTGCTTACCAGCCATATTTATTATTTTTGCGTCATATTTTTGCACCGAAAAATAATACTGCATAAGTGATGCTGATGTGCTTATTAATAGTGCTATTGCTATTAATGCCCATCGGTAACGAGTACGGATATTCGCGACAACTTTAAACATACTAAGCCCTGTTTTTGTTTTAAGTGTAGCTCAATTTTTTAGAACTAATAAGCAGCTTAAATAATGATTATTAAATAAAAAAGCCCAACTAAAAAGTTGGGCTAATAAAATAAAACTATTTAACTATCTATTTTCTAAACGGTTATAGTCGAACATTCCATATTCTATCCCACGATATTTTTTAGCTGTATCGTGCAATATATCGCTGTATTGCCAAAACTGTGGATGAGTACGTCGTATACCAAACTTAGATTTCAATGCACCATAATCAGCTTCTATTTGCATCATAGGCAATTGCTCGGCAAAAGCATTTACTTGCTGCTCGTTATTTAAATACCAAATAGCTGCTGGATAATCTCCGATAAACCCAGGAACAATAGTCGCAGTATCTTCATCATAAGCACGTTGGCCATCTTCGTTTAATAAACTAGATATATTGTAGTGCGCATTATGATGAATAATAGTGTAGCCCTTATGGCTATTATCTTCTTGCTTTACAAGTATAAAAGAAAGCTGAGGTAATAAGTTAACCGCTTTTGCTGGCATTTCACTTATTACATTTAACGGCTTTGCCACTTCAGTGTAGTTGTATTTTTCACTTAAAACTGACGCTAAGGCTTCTTTCATCAAGGTATATAGTTCATGCTGTGGATCATCAGTTTCATAGTTAATACCACTGGGCTGGCTAAATTCTCGGTTACTTTTAAAGAACTTAGATAAGTCAGGTGGTGAATTACGATACCACTGCTTTTTAATTTGATTACGCTTGTGCTCAGGTAATAGAGCTAAAAAGTTTTGCTCTCCCTCTAAACGTAAAAAATCCATATATAAACGTGTAACCAATTGATGGCCTATATTTCCGTATACATCAAAGCCTGCCACAAGCAAATAATGAATACGTTCAAATAACGCATAATCAAGTATCCACGTGGTTTTAGGCTCTTGACCAATAAAACCTTTAACAACAGTTGCACTATCAAAATGGCGGAAAATAGTCAGTGCAGCATTTTTATTATGCCCATCACCTTTCCAAAGCAAGTCAGTTGTAAGATGCTCGCCACCTTTGAACATTTCGTTTGCAAGCTCAACTTTTGCCTGTAAATATTTTTTCTCACGAACTGAATATTTAACCCAGCTAGAAATAGGTAACGCATTACTTTCCTCTGCGGCAGGAAGTTCTAGAGCTTCTTCATGTTGCATTAGCATTTCCCCTACAGCAGGAGTCGCAACCTTATCAGGATCAGCAAATGCCACCCAAAAGTGATCATTTATAACATTTAAAGCAATCTGACCACGACAAACAGGCCCTTTTATAAAGCCCATAATAATTAACTCTGCTTCATCAAGCATAAATTGATATTTAGAATTAATAGGAATAACTTCAAAAGTTTTAAATGGGTTAGATGCTGACTTAGGCTCATAACTCGGCATTTGCGTAACTGTATAATCTGGCGCAATAAACTGCTCGTACAAACGCAGTAATTTAGTTTCATTAAGCTCAAGTGGTAAATGCGTTTTAGAAAGTATGGTTGTACGCTCTTGCATAAAACGATAATAAACACGGCTAACTTTAGGGTCATCGTATGGACGACGCGTATTAATTAACTTTATTTCCTCACCAGGAGGCGTACTTGAGCGAACTAGTTTAAAAAAGCTTTGTGGGTTCTCTGACGTAAAATAAATATGTGCTAAAAACCAATGTTCATAAATATAACGTGCTGATAACTGATACTTTAAGTTATCTTGATTTAAAAATGCTTCCCAGCCCTTTATTTTATTCTGATCATACTTACTTGGTGGCTCAATATGTGACATTTTACCGCCATTTTTAAGCCAGTTCTGTAAATGATTAAACTCTTCGCGCGAAACCCCAGGTAAACCATAAGGCATACCGCCATGAGGTTGCTCGTCAGCTAATCGGTCAAACTCCCCCATTGTTGCACAGGTTTGCGAACGCCCTAATGAAAAATCAAATTCATCATCTAGCACTTCATTAGCTGGCAGTTCATAGCTTTGCTTTAACACTAAACTATTAAATAAAACACTTCCCGCTAAGTTTGCTTCTTCACTTTGTACGCGCTCATTTAGCACTGGCGTAAAGTTTTTTTCTCGCCATTGCTGTGTATTGGTTGCATCAAACAATAAACGGCTTGGGGTCGTTGCCAATAAACGAGTTCCATCGTAAACGAGCTCTTTACTCAAACCTCGATCAATACCTTCAGGGGATGAGAGCTTAAGCTGGCAAGGTGCATCGTAACAACCATGGCAAACGACGCAGCGGGTATCGAGTACTGGTTTTACGTTTTGTAAAAAATCAGCTCCAGCAAGGGTAGAATGTGGAACGATACGTTCTTGCGCTTGTTCAGGGCCAAATAAATCATCGTAATGAGCATTACCTAAGTAAGCACAACCACTAAGGATAATTAATACAAATGTACTTATTATTATTTTTTTCATTCGTCCTCGTCACCTAAATCGAAGGTAGGCATCATATCCATTTGAGGGGAAACGAATGTTTTTTGACCTTCAGTATTCAAAACAATACTTAAAAGAGGCCCATGCGTTAATGTTATCTGCGCATCATGCTCTTGCTCTAATATACTTAAATACAGAGAATCAGTTATAAGCAACTCATAACCGCTAACGGTAATAGCTACAC
This sequence comes from Pseudoalteromonas sp. SWYJ118, assembly GCF_015864505.1. Classification (NCBI taxonomy): domain Bacteria; kingdom Pseudomonadati; phylum Pseudomonadota; class Gammaproteobacteria; order Alteromonadales; family Pseudoalteromonadaceae; genus Pseudoalteromonas; species Pseudoalteromonas sp. SWYJ118. Next base: position 182,624 of record NZ_JADYXC010000007.1, read on the forward strand.
TACTATCTTCACTTGGATTTTGGCAAATTTGAGCAAGTAACTCATCATCAAGTCCAATTGATATTTCAAAATCAGGCTGCTCTAAATCTCTATTACTTAATGATTCATCTAATAGAAATAAAGGAAGGGTTAAATTGCTATTTTGTTCAAATTCCATTGCGTTCTCTGCACTTTCTGACGATTTAATTGGCGAGTATTATAACAAACTAGCGAGTAAATTAACGCTAAAGCTAATGTAACTGTTTAAACGTCATCTATAACAGATTCGATCACCGAAAATACACCACCTTGAGGATCGCATATAACACTAAAACGACCAACATCGGGGATATCTGTTGCAGGAACACATACTTGTCCACCTAAGCTAGCGGCTTTATTTACTGCCGTATCGCAGCTCTCTACTGCAAAATAAATCATCCAATGAGCAGGAATATCTTCAGGCCAGTCGCTTGTCATCTCAAGCATACCGGCAATTGGCTGTCCATCAACCAAAAATAAAGTGTAGTTCATACCTTCCATTGGCTTTATTTCACTTTCCCAGCCTAGTAAAGCACAGTAAAAATCTCTACTTACTTTACTATTTCTGGTTGCTAACTCATGCCAATAAGGCGTGTTTAATTCACCTAAGTACTTACAACCTTTATGCTCATTGCCTTGCCATAGTGCAACAGTGGCACCTACAGGATCTTTTAGCATCAACATTCGTCCTGCATTCATAACATCATGAGGACCGGCAATAACTTCAGCACCTAGTTCTTTAGCTTTTAGCGCACAATCATCAACATTGTCGACGGCAATGTAAGCCAACCAATGACTTGGGATCCCTTCACTAATTTGCTCTTTAGGCATTTCATACATAGCGGCTATATCACCACCTTGCTTTTGTAGCATGGTGTAATATATGTCCTCCCCAATAGGTTGATCGTCATACCCCCAATCAAATAATGATGTATAAAACGCCTTACCATCTTTCCAATTATGCGTACAAAGTTCTGACCAACAAAAAATGCCATGTGGATGATTATCAATTTCACTCATTATTAAACCCTTATTATTCTATTTTTATCTAAACGAGCTCTGTCACATTTTATAAACTACATAATTGAACAGATCATAAATTGAGATTAGAGCAATAACTAAGCGGAGTCGATAAAAGAAGGGCAAGAATTCGTTATTCAGTTGTTTCATATATGAGATTTTTAACGCAGTTAGCGTCAGATTTAATCCCTCAAATTGATTAAATATTATTGCTGATCGATATAAATGATTTACTAAGAAGTCCTTCGCTCTAGAGGAATCCCTAAATCACTTTTTTGCAGACGTAAAAAAGCCCGAATCATTAGATTCAGACGCTCTACAATATAAAGTCGGTACGCTACGCAGTATATCAGCGTCGGGAGTCGCTGCACTCGCCCGCCCTACGAGCTAGGTGTTGATGTGAGTGTGTGTTAATTGCGCGCATTTCACTTTTCTACAGACGTAAAAAAGCCCGAATCGTTAGATTCGGGCTTTCTACAATTTGAAGCCTGGTAATGTCCTACTTTCACATAGCAAATGCTACACTATCATCGGCGCTGTTTCGTTTCACTACTGAGTTCGGCATGGAATCAGGTGGGTCCAAAACGCTATTGTCACCAAGCAAATTTGGGCGTTAATTCGTATCGCTACAAATTAACTGAATTTGGAAAATATCTGATAATATTTTTTAAGTCTTTTCAGTAATATCTACTTTAGTCATATTAACTTCTTAGCTTGTTTCACTATCACATAAAACGCGTTTGGCGTTGTATGGTTAAGCCTCACGGGTAATTAGTACAAGTTAGCTTAATGGCTCACACCACTTCCACATCTTGCCTATCAACGTTGTAGTC
>NZ_JADYXC010000070.1:0-561 GCF_015864505.1 Pseudoalteromonas sp. SWYJ118
AGTTAATTAAATGGCACTGAATGGTACTGCTACCATTCTTTTTTTACTTTTGAAAACTCTTGATAAATACAATGTATCTATCAGAATTTTATTATCAGCTTTTCCAAATTTTTAAAGAGCAAGAGATGTAAAAACTTCTCAAAATTAAACACACTCTATTCTCAGGCGGTTAATGGCCTGATAAAGAATATTTATTTTTAAGAAGTAAGTGGTGGAGCTAAGCAGGATCGAACTGCTGACCTCCTGCGTGCAAGGCAGGCGCTCTCCCAGCTGAGCTATAGCCCCACATATGCTGGTACTTATTGTTTTAACCATCTTCTTAATTAGATAAGAAGTGGTGGGTCTGAGTAGATTTGAACTACCGACCTCACCCTTATCAGGGGTGCGCTCTAACCAGCTGAGCTACAGACCCAAAACAATAAGTGTTGTTCTCTTTACAATAACAATCATCTGTGTGGACACTACGAACAAATAAGTTCTAAATCGTATAAGGAGGTGATCCAGCCCCAGGTTCCCCTAGGGCTACCTTGTTACGACTTCACCCCAGTCATGAATCACTCC